>NZ_BJEB01000030.1 GCF_005405445.1 Paucilactobacillus nenjiangensis | reverse complement strand
AAATCTTGAGGGCAGTTTTATTTCTTGATATGGTTACGAGGAATGGAGCGTAGCGACATCCTCAGAGAGTTTTTTGTTGATATATTTAATTTAGCGCCACCGCGCTAATTTCTTTAATTGATAAGGATAACCCCAAATCATAAACTTTTTGCTGAAGAAATTTCGTTGACTATTATTTAAACCGTCAATTCCACGCTTTAACATTTGGTCAAATGTGATGTTGGGCTCAATAAATTGACCATCACGATAACACATTTCACAATATTCATTTGATAGAGTGCCATCCGTTTCAGTTCCTTGATGTTTCCCCAGTGGCATCCCACAGCTTTGACAAAATTTATTCATGTGTAAACTCCTAGTATTATAAGTTAGCGTCAGTTTTAAAATTAAGCAGTGATAAGTCAGTTGATTCGGTAATTAGCTGACGGGCAAAGTTCCGATAGGCTGTAGATGCGTATTCTGCCATCTCAGTCGATTTATCAGTTAAGTAAGCTTCTCGGCTGTCAGCATTTGTTTCAAGCTCAGAATCGGCGTTTTTGAGCATTTCACGTAGGTGAGTATTGATTTGTGTTTGCAAATCCGTCATCGGTTTCCAAAAATGGTCTAAATGTGCATCAACTAATACACCGACTAATTTGTAATTCCAATATTCACTATTAACGTTGTATTGTTGTTTACCGCGTTGGTAGCGGAGAGGAGTGTCGTTGATTTCAGCATAAAATGGCACGTAGACACTTTCGGCACTTACACCAAGCGAGAGCCAATGAAGATTAACGGGTTCTCGATTCATCTGTAAGACGTGTGATTCTTGTGTTTTAGCCAAACTGATGGGGCGATACTTACGTTTATCACTATTATTACCCGAACCCAATGGATCAAATTGTGTCCCTTGAAAATGAGAACTCAAGTAATTTTGAGCATCGTCAATAGACAATAATTGGTCGGGTTTCATTAAAAATGGTAGCGTGTCGGATTCAGGTTGTTCGTCATCCATTTGACTTGCACTAAACATCCGGTGCCCATACCAAACTCGAGGAGTATTATAAACAGCATCTGACGCATCATGAGTACCGAAAATGTTTCTAAAGTTGAAAGTCCCAGGTGATGGATTCAACTGATTTTCAGTTACAAATTGTTGGAGCTTTGGATGTGTCATGAAATTATCTGAATCAGCAAAATCGATTTCTTGAATACTAATTTGATTAGCTACAACGGCATAACAATCATCGGGAATACGTTGAGCTGCCCAATAGTGTCCACCGACTGTTTCAATGTACCAAGCTTCTTGATTGTCCGCAAACAAGATTCCATTAGACTCGTTGGTACCGTGAGCTTCAATAATTTTGCCTAGTCTTTGGACACCTTCACGAGCAGAATGAATAAAGGGAAGGACTACAGTTACCATCGCTTCTTCTGTAATACCAGCTTCAACAAGCGGGTCAGAAGCTAAAACACGAATGTTTGAATAGGCACTTTCAGTTGCACTCATTGCTACATTGAATTCATTAATCCCATCTTCCTCGAAAACACCAAACTTATCTGTCCATTCTGGAGTGGCCGTGTATTTAGCACTGGTAGCCGGCAAATCAATTTCAAACTCATTATCGGTAGATTTAAAATGGTTAGTAATATAGTTTTTGGGACGGACGACAAAATGCTTAGGCCAGGCAGACTTGGCGTCTTCGTTTCGTCCAATCATGATGGTTCCGTCGATACTAGCCTTACGACCAATTAATATACTGGTACATGCTGAATATTTTGATTTATTTTCCATTCTAGAATCCCTTTCGCACGTTATTAAATTCATTGTAACTGATATTGTGAATTAATTTAAGCAAAACACATGAGTTCAATTGGCAAAGTCACAATTTTAAAGTATAATGTATCTAACTAATTTAGAGGAGTGAATCAAATGCCATTAGTACACATTGAGTTAGTCGCAGGCCGTTCACAAGAACAGCTAAAAGGCCTTGTTAAAGACGTTACCGCTGCAATCGCCAAAAACGTTAACGTTCCTGAAGAACGAATTCATATTGTTTTAGACGAAATGCAACCTGATCGTTACAGCGTTGGTGGAATTTTAAAAAGCGACCAATAGACAGAAGAAATAAAGAAAAGGTGGCAGGATGATTTATTTCAATCCGCTACCTTTTTTCTTTATGTAATCATTGGAGGAATAGGATTGAGTACTCAAATTACTGAACATCAAATAACCAACGACGGGCATCTCTTAATTGGTGGTGTGGATACAACCAAGTTGGCAAGTGAATATGGCACACCATTGTATGCCTATGATACAAGCATTATTCGGAATCAAATTACCCATTTTAAAACAATTTTTGAAAAAGCAGATGTTAAATATCAAATCAGTTACGCTAGTAAAGCCTTCTCTATCCTAGCGATGTATCAATTGATTAATAAAGAAAATATTCATTGTGACGTAGTTTCCGAAGGTGAATTGTATACTGCTAAACAGGCCGGCTTCCCAATGGATAAAGTTTCATTTCATGGCAATAATAAATCAGTTCAAGAATTGACGATGGCTCTTGATCAAAAAATTGGTTGTATCATCATCGACAATTTTTATGAACTTGATTTATTAAAACAATTAACTCAAGAACGTAAACAATCAATTAACGTCATGATTCGAGTTACTCCTGGTATTTCAGCGCATACGCATGAATATATTTCAACCGGTCAAGAAGACTCTAAATTTGGCTTTGACTTAAATAGTGGGCAAGCCGACAAGGCATTAGAACAAATCCTTGCCGCTCCATATCTGAAGATGCTAGGCGCACATTGTCATATTGGTTCTCAAATCTTTGCCACAGCCGGATTTGTTGGCGCAGCAGAAAAGATGATGGACCTCTTAATTCATTGGCAAGCAGATTTTGATTTCACGGCGACGGTGCTGAATCTAGGCGGCGGGTTTGGGATTCAATATACTGATGATGAAAAACCATTAGCACCCGAAGTCTTTATTACTTCAATTATCGAGGAAGTTAAACAATTATCAGCAACAAATAATTTTCCATGTCCTGAAATTTGGATTGAACCGGGTCGTTCAATTGTGGGTTCAGCTGGAATTTCTTTATATACAGTGGGTTCACAAAAGACGATTCCAAATGTTCGCGATTACGTAGCGGTTGATGGTGGGATGGGTGACAATATTCGACCTGCTTTATACGAAGCCAAATATGAAACTGTGCTCGCCAATAAAATGAACGAACCAGCCACACATAAAGTTTCAGTTGCAGGTAAATATTGTGAATCTGGTGATATGTTGGCATGGGACCAAATATTACCAACGACGACGGCAGGTGATTTGCTAGCAGTCCTTGATACAGGAGCCTATGGTTATTCAATGGCTAGTAATTATAATCGCAATCCACGACCAGCTGTGGTATTTTGTGATGAGGGAGAATCAAAGCTAGTGGTTAATAGAGAAACTACAGAGGATCTAATTAAATTAGATCTTCCACTAGAATAAATTCTTGTTTGAAAGGATGAATTAATTTGGCAAATCAACAATATGTAATGTCAATTGATCAAGGTACAACTAGTTCACGAGCCATAATTTTTGACCATCAAGGTCAGGTGGTAGCTAAAGCACAACGTGAATTTAAACAATACTTTCCCGAACCAGGTTGGGTTGAACATGACGCAACTGAGATTTGGGAAGGCGTGCAGCAAGTAGTTGCTGACGTCATGATACAATCGCAAATTAAGCCTTATAAAATTGCTTCGATTGGAATTACGAATCAGCGTGAAACGACAATTATTTGGGATAAAAACACAGGCAAACCTATTTATCACGCTGTCGTTTGGCAATCAAAACAAACAAGTGAAATCGCTGATCAATTAATCGCCGATGGTTACAAAGATTTTATCCATGAAAAAACAGGTTTAATCATTGATTCATATTTTTCTGCTACCAAAATTAAATGGATTATGGATCATGTTCCTGGTTCCTACGAACGTGCACAAAAAGGTGAATTGTTGTTTGGAACGATTGATACCTGGTTACTATGGAATTTAACCGGGCGCAAAGTTCACGCTACTGATGTGACCAATGCGAGTCGGACCATGCTGTTCAATATTCATGATATGAAATGGGATTCTGACATTCTGGAATTGCTAAATATTCCAGTGCAAATGTTGCCAGAAGTCCGTTCATCATCAGAAATATACGGCTATACCGGTGACTACCATTTTTACGGGGTAGAAATACCAATTAGTGGGATTGCTGGTGATCAACAAGCTGCACTCTTTGGACAGGCTGCATTTGAAAAAGGCAGTGTCAAAAACACGTATGGTACTGGAGCTTTCATTGTGATGAACACGGGAAATGAACCAACGATTTCTGACAATGGTTTGCTCACCACCATTGCGTATAGTTTAAACGGTCAAGTTAATTATGCGTTAGAGGGTAGTATTTTCGTAGCCGGTTCAGCCATTCAATGGTTACGTGACGGCATGCAGATGGTTGAACACGCATCTGATTCCGAACAAGCTGCGGTTGATGCTGAAACAACAAATGGTGTTTATGTGGTGCCGGCATTTACTGGGCTAGGTGCGCCATACTGGGATCAAGATGTCCGTGGGGCAATGTTTGGTCTTACTCGTGGAACTACCAAGAATCAAATTATTCGAGCCACCGTCGAATCAATCGCATTTCAAACCAAAGATGTCATTGATACGATGGTCCAAGATACCGGTTTAAGTTTAAAAGCTTTGACCGTCAATGGTGGGGCATCCAGAAATAACTTCCTAATGCAGTTTCAAGCTGATATTTTACAAACCAAAATCAATCGAGCGAAAATTGAAGAGACAACTGCTCTAGGGGTAGCCTTCTTGGCTGGACTCGCTGTTGGATTCTGGCATGATCAGGCAGAATTAAAACAATTGAGTGCGATTGGTGATGAGTTTAACGCACAGATGGACAGTCAACGTGCTGAGACTATCTATGCGGGTTGGCGTAGTGCAATCTCGGCTGCACAATACTTTTCACATCCAAAATAAATAATTGTTAAATTACCATCAAAAAAGGGTTGAAGAACAAAACAATGTTTTGTCTCAACCCATTTGTATTTAAACGCTTAATTTGAAGTAGTTTTGTAAATAATGTGCTAAGCCGTCATGTTGATTATCATCTTCAGTTTGATCATCAGCATCAGCAGCAATTGATGGGATGGCATTCTTCATTGCTACGCCACGACCAGCGTATTTCAACATTTCTGCATCGTTAGCTTCATCACCAAAGGCAATCACATTTGACTGATCAATGTTGTATGTTTTGGCAAGGTAGGCAACACCCATAGCTTTTTGAATACCTTTAGACACAACTTCAAGAATGTTATGAGGTCCGCCCCAGACGCGAATATCAACGTCAGAACCATACTTATTAGTGATATTCTTGATCAGTTTGTCTTTTTCACCTGGATGGTATTCAACAGTTAACGCAGTGGGATCCGAGGTTAGATTATTACTATTGAGAATTTCTTTTGGCGTTAACTTAGTAGGGAAGAAGTCAGCCATGATGTTACTCTGTTGATTAGCCCAGAGATGTAATTTGTTTTCGGCAGTCATGGTGTCGATCCCTAATTCATCTTTATGAGTCAGTAAATCGAGTGCAATCTCACGATTCAAATTTTTTTGATATTCTTGATGCCAAGTTTGGTGGGGAATATGGGCTAAAGCCCCGTTAAAATTAACCATGGCAGATTTTAATCCTAATGAGTCATAGTATCGTTGAGAAATTCGATAAGGTCGTCCTGTTACGATACTGACAATGTGGCCAGCCTTGCTAGCAGCCTGAATTGTTTTAATTGTTGTTTCTGATAATTGTGCGTCGTTATTAAGTGTAGTACCATCTAAATCAATGGCAATTAGATGTTGATTCATAATTAGATGACCGTCCTATATTTTTAGATTATATTATTTAAATCTAACATATCTAAGTAGAATTAGCCAATAATCGAGCGTTAAAGTAGTTATAATTAGCATTATTTGTATATAGCAAGTAGTTAATTGCTATATACAATAAGTAATAGAATGGAGACAAAGTTGAAATTACCTGAAGGATTTATTAAAAAGTATACTAAGTTACTCAATGAGGAAGCTCCAGCATTTTTTGCAACTTTCGATGACCCTAGTTATAGTGGATACCGCATCAATACCAACAAACCCGGGAAACTAACTACTATGGAGTATCTTGAAAATAAAGATAGAATAGACTATTGTGACACGGGCTTTTATGGACAAATTGATGGCAAGACTATGGATCACGTGACAGGTTACTTGTACAGTCAAGAACCTTCTGCAATGTATGTGGGTGAAGTTGTTGATGCACAACCTGGCGAGAGAGTGCTAGACCTTTGTGCAGCACCTGGTGGAAAAAGTACTCATATCATTAATAAAATGAACAATGATGGTATTTTGGTCAGTAATGAAATCTTTGGCAAACGAGCTTCAATTTTGTCAGAAAATATTGAACGTTGGGGTGCAACGCACACTGTCGTTACCAATGAAAGCCCAGATAAATTAGCTCCACATTTCTTACAATATTTTGACCGGATTCTTGTAGACGCACCATGTTCTGGTGAAGGAATGTTTCGTAAGGAACCTGCCGGAATCCAATATTGGACTGAAGATTACGCTGCTGAATGTGCTAATCGGCAAAAAAAGATTCTGGCTTCAGCTCTTGAAATGTTAAAACCAGGTGGTACTTTAATCTATTCAACCTGTACCTTTGCACCTGAAGAAGACGAACAAATCGCTGCCTGGCTCTTGTCAGAGTACGGTAACTTAGCAATGGTGCCTATTAAAAAATACGATGGCATGGATGAAGGTCAACCACAATGGGCCAATGACGATCCCGAATTATCAAAAGCTGTTCGTTTATTCCCACATCATCTTCAGGGAGAAGGACATTTTATTGCTAAATTTGTCTTAGATGCTGACCCAGCTCCAGAGGAAATCAAAGTAAAAGCACCTAAATACAATACCATGGATAAAGATGAAACTAGTTTATTCAATGATTTTCTCACCGCAACTGGCTTACGATTGCCAACGGGTGATTTAGTTAAATTTGGTGACAACTTATTCTTATTACCAATTGGATTGAACTCCATTGCCAAAGTAAAATTTGTAAGACCAGGATTGCAATTAGGTGTTTTTAAGAAAAACCGTTTTGAACCGGCTCACTCATTGGCGTTAGCAACTCATCCAGATGATATTAAAGCGAAAATTGAAATCACCGATGAACAATGGCATCACTATATCCATGGTGAAACTATTACTATTGAGGAAACAAAAGACAAAGGTTGGTATTTACTAGTTTGTCAGGGACACTCCATCAGTTTTAGCAAGTTAGTGGGTAAAACCCTGAAAAATTTCTATCCAAAAGGATTACGAGTTTAAAAAATAGGATTGCCGTAATTGGCAATCCTATTTTTGTCTTTGATTAAGAAAATTGATTAATTCACTGTTTAAAACATAGGGGGTATTTTTCAAATCTGCAAATGATTTTGATCCACAAAGCAACAGCAGCTTTTGAACTTCATCTGACCACTGAGTCAACGTTAGGTCCAAAGCATCATAGCCTTGTGACGTCAAAATATGGAGGAAATAACCAGCCACGCCAACTGCTTGAGCACCTAAAACACCACATTTGATGACATCCAGTGGAGTAGTAACTCCACCCGATGCAAACAAGTTAACGTTCGTTACAGTCCCACAATCTAATAATGACTCAACGGTTGTTTGACCCCAATCGGAGAGGTATGAATAATCATTTTGGTGGTTCCGACGATTTTCAATTTCTACAAAATTAGTGCCACCATGGCCGCTCACATTAACGTTGTTAATGCCAATTTGCGCTAATTGTTCAACGGTCTCGTGACTCATTCCAAAGCCAACTTCTTTAACAATCACAGGAATTGACAATGAAGATTTCAGCTGTTTCAAATTTTCTAACCAGTAAAATTCACGTTCACCTTCTGGCATGACAATTTCTTGAGCTGAATTCACGTGAACTTCTAATGCATCAGCTTTCATAAAATCAATAATGAATTCAGCTTGTTCAACCGTCGTATGTGCACTGACATTGGCAAAAACAAGACCATTAGGATTTTGCTGCCTGATTACCGCAAAACTATCTTTGGCAGATTCATCGGCCAATAAGATGCTGGCCGAACCAACGGCCATAGCCAAGTTATGCTTTGCAGCTAATTTGGCAAATTGTGAATTAACCTTAGCTGCCGTCTGGCTACCGCCGGTAATTGCTTCAATGTAGTAGGGGTGAACAAAAGAAAGACCGGCGACTGTGGTTTGAAGAGTAGCGTCGTTCAAGCCAAGTTCCGGCAAACTATTATGAATAATTCTAATTCCGTCAAACGAATCTGTTTGATGCACGGTGGAATAAAATTTTTCGGCTAATGATAAATGTTCATCCTTGCGATGTGATTGGATTGATTCCATGTTTGAGACCTCATGTGTTGAATTAATTTATTTCATGTACGGATAAATCTAATTGTTCAATCTCAGCGTCAGCCCATTTGTTAATTAATGATTTCAAATCTTTTGTCGAATCAATTGCGACGATTCCACAATCTCCACCACCAGCACCAGAAGTCTTGGCAGCTCCTTCAAATTCTTCCGCAGTATCACAAAGATTTGTGAGGACATCTGTTTCAATCGAAACACTTGAAAAGACTGAAAGGTTTTGTAAAATTCTACGATTATGACGAATTTCTTCTTGAATTATTGATAGTTCACCGTTGCGAAAACCAGAAATCATTTTTTGAATACAAAGACGACTTTCAGCAAGAAAATCTTGATATTCGGTACTTTCACGAGCTTTGGCAATTGAAACCTTATCAACTAACTTGGAAGTAGAAGCGGGGGAACCAGTCCACCCAATTAATAAAGTCATATTTTTAGGTGCTTTGAGTTGTTCAATTTTTAGTTCTGGCCAAGGCATCGAGATTAAGTCGATTAAACTAGTTGTTTTGCGTTGTTCCATCAGCCATTGACGATCAAAAGAATGATAGGCAATCCAGCCACCATAAACCGAGGCCGCAATATCACCTAATGAACCATTACCTTGCACTTCAAAATGTGCAATCGCAGAGAGCTTGAAAATTTCATCTTGTGTTACATACAGTTGATAGAATTCACACAAAGCTTTGACCGTAGCAACGGTGACCGCTGCTGAAGAACCAAGACCATATTTTTTCCCGTCAGCACTATCGAGTTGACTGTCCACGTTCAAGTGGTAGACGCTTAAATCACGTCCTAATGCATGGGCATAATCTTCAGTAATCTTGATTGCTGATAAGATATAATGAAAAGGGTTATCACGGTTGTCAAAGACCATTTGACCATCTTGACGACGCCAATAGATTGAATTTTCTGAATATTGCGTAGATAAAATACTTCCTACGTCTGAACTTTTTTCAACGGTACAAAAAACAAACTGGTTTAATGCGACTAAGATAGCGGGAAATCCCGTTTCAACAACGGCGTATTCGCCAGCAATATATAATTTTCCAGGTGCAGCTGCTTTAATCAATTAAATTGTTCCTTTCAAAAATAAGACTACTTCATAAATGTAATTCCGGGGCCTGGTTGACTAACAACCAGTTGATTGCGGCCGAAAACTTTTGCGAGGCTCGCAAGAATTACATCACGATCCTGACGATCGTAAATGACTTTGACATTAGGGCCGGCATCCATAGTATAAAAACATTCTACTCCATTTTCACGCAATTTCTCAACTTCCTGCATTGCGAGGAGACTATCCGCATTAAAGTAAGTGAAATGTGGATCAGCAGAAAGCGTTAAAGAATGCATACGCATCGCATTTGATTCTGCAATTTTGCCGATAAGATGAACATCTTTGTCAGCAATGGCTTGTTTCATGGCACGCATATCATTTTCGACTACCGACAACCACTCGTGATAAAAAGGCGAGGTGGTCACAGTATTTTGCATCCCCGAACGACTCGAAATTTTTTTCTTTTTGGTATCTAATAAAATGGCAATCATTTCTAACCCAAAATCTAATTTTTCTTGAATGGGGGAAGCAAAGGAATCATTATCATCGGTACCTTTGTGCCATTGTGCTAAACCACCAAATACTGAGCGGGTCGCTGAACCAGATCCACGTCTAGCCAGACGTGACACATCGGTCATCGTATAAGGTTTGCCACTGGCTTCATAAATCGCACCTGCAAGAGCAGCAAAGGCGGACGAGGATGAGGCCAAACCTGCAGAAATCGGTACATGGTTGATTGAATCCACATGAGCGAATTGGGTCAACTCAATTTTTTCACGCGCAATATCCATAAAATGCGTCAACTTCATAAAATTTTTTTCATCGACAGGCATTTGATCAATCGTAAATTCATCTTGGGATAGTTCTGAATCAAATTTTACCGTAGTCGTTGTATAAAATTCATTCAAAGTCAGTGATAAACTGTCGGTCCAGGGGAGAATTAATTGATTATCACGTTTGCCCCAATATTTAACTAAAGCGATATTCGTATGAGCTTTCGCTGTCGCAATAAAATTAGTCATGATTTACTCCAATTGTATTTAATGGTTGCACCCAAGTGGCTGTTGCACCGGCATCAATTAATTTATCTGAAATTAATTTGGCGTCAGTTTGATTCTTGGCAATCGCGATGATACAACCACCGCGGCCACCGCCGGTAAATTTAGCGCCTAACGCACCATTAACTTTTGCCACCTTAATTAATTTGTCAATTTCTGAATGACTTAGTCCCAGGTCAGCCAAAAGTGTCTGTGCCTGATTAAAAAGCTGACCCAACTCCAGTGACTGGTTATTTTTTAAACAAGTCGCAGCTTGCACCGTTAACTCACCAAGTTGATGAATGACTGACTGGGTGGCTTGTGGTTGATCACGTAATTGAGTTTTAACTAAGGCAATGGCTTCTTTAGTTTTACCGCGAATGCCAGTATCGGCAATTACCAACGTGGCATTCATCTTCATTTCAAAAGGTTCAATTACCTGATCTCGAATAAACCAGATAGGGTGCGAAGAACTAACCGTTGCCGCGTCCAAGCCACTCGGATTATTATGGGTAATATGCTCTTCTAAATCGGCTAATTTAAGTAATTCATCTTCTGTGAGTGTGGCTTGGTAATAGTCATAAAAGCAACGAATTAAGGCAATGGTGGTGGCGGCAGATGAACCCATTCCACGCTCAGCAGGGAGCATACTCGTAATTTTCATGTGCCAGGTGTCGTCCTGTCCGTAAAACCGTTGTTCTAATATGTTAATGACTTGTGCAATTCCTGTCATATCAGTTGGTAAATCATTAATTTGACCACTGAAGTAGCGACTATCAAGAGTCTGTTGTCCATCGGTTGTACTTTTCATGGTGACACTACATTTGATTTCTGAAATGGGCATCGCAATGGCTGGTTCACCATAAACGACACTATGTTCACCCATTAAAATTATTTTGGCATGACTGTTACCTAGTCCTGTTTGAATCACGTCATAACCTACTTTCTATTTATCCGAACTTTGAAAACCAAATACAATTATACCTGTTTCAACGATTTTTTACAGTAAAAGATAAGAAATTCTTCAATAAATGGCCGTGGTAAACTTTCCATAGAAATAGTATGATAGACAATAGATTAAATGATAGGTGATACGGAGAAAATTATGGATAAGCAACCGATATATTCAATTGTTGATTTAGAGACCACTGGGACCAGTGTCAAAAACGGGGATCGAATCATTCAAATTGGATGCGTGCTCATCTCGAACAACAAAATAGTCAACCAATTTAACACGTCAATCAATCCACAAAAATCGATTCCGCCAATGATTGAACAATTAACTGGTATTTCCAGTGATGATGTTAAAAATGCTCCTTATTTTGATGACGTCGCGGGGACTTTATTTAGTTTACTATCTGGGACTATTTTTGTGGCCCATAATGTCAGTTTTGATTTCCCATTTCTAAATGCAGAATTTGAACGGGCCGGTTATCCAAGTTTAGAAATTTCAGCCATAGATACAGTCACCCTCAGTCAAATTCTATTTCCCACCGCGCCTGGTTTTAGATTACGGGATCTAACCAGCTATTTAACCATCAAGCATGACGCACCACATAGCGCCGACTCCGACGCAGAGGCAACCGGACAATTATTGATTCATTTATTACAACGAATTCAACAATTACCCACGCTCACTTTGCAAACGTTGGTTAAGCTTAATTTAGGCTTACCGTTTGATACAAACGAAGTCTTTAAGTCCGAACTAGCTAATCGTGAAAAAAACAACTTTAAATTACCCAATAATTTATATATTAAGAATAATTTAGTCCTAACGCGCACAAAAAAGGTAGTCCGCAACGGAAACTTAAAGAAAAAGAAATATCCCAATTCTAAACAGTCCAAAGAAAAGCTATTTGGTGGTAAATTAATTTATCGTGGTGGCCAAGCCAAAATGATGAATATGATTTATAACAATTTCGTTCATGAAGAATCCCATAATATTTTGATTGAGGCCGGTACGGGTATCGGTAAAACATTGGGCTATATGTTGCCCTTAGCTTATTTAAGCTATCCAAATGACAAAATCATTGTTAGTACCGCTACTAATATTCAGCAGCGACAAATGGCTGATATTGCCGTGACTCAATTAAATAGCATTCTACCTTTCAAAATTTCGAGTGTTGTCCTCAAAGGTAACTCACATTATGTTGATATTACTCGCTTTTACCGTTCGTTGAGCGCGATGGGGGAGTCAACGCCAATTCAATTATTAAAAGCTCGCATCTTAATTTGGCTATTAGAAACGAACACCGGTGATTTGGATGAGTTGAATTTGGTTAATTACAATTCCACCTACTTTAATGAAATCCGGCATCAGGGGATTGATGGCTTAGATAAAGATAGTGTCTTTTATAATGACGATTTTCTGGTTCGTCGACAAAAAGCGATGCTTGATGCTGATGTGATTATTACTAATCATTCCTATTTAGCACAACACGCTGAAGAACTCGGCACTAATTTAAACACTCCTTACTTAGTTGTTGATGAGGCACAACATCTCAGTGAAAACATTTTACGGCAATCCCGTCACGAAATAGATTTTCAATCGTTTAGTACTATACTAAATATCCTACGGGGATTAGTGAACGATGGTCATGATCGTAACTTAGCATCGATATTTACTGACTTACCGAATGGTGATTACTATATTCGGGCTATTCAGAATGATTTGATGAGTTTATCTGATTCCGTTAAACAATTTGAACAAGTCTTATATCGCGGTTTCATGTTAAATGTGGTCGCTGACGAAGCGCATTCCATTATTGAACAACCAATTGACAGTCGTCAGTTAAAGCAACTGCTGAATCCAGAAGACAAACTAGTCAAAAATTACACCAAAATTGTTGGAGATTTGAATGAACACTTCGTTGCCTTAGACAATCTATTTACTCGCAGTGCCGAACGCTGGATGATTAGTGATCGTTTCTTAATGGGTCAATTTGAAAGTCAATTATCGAGTATTTCCAATATTCATGAACGCTTATTAGAATTCATTGAAATTTTGACAAATCAAACCTCATCGTCTGTTTTTTGGCTCACCATTCGCCAATCAATGGATCAAAGTTCGATGCGCTTGAGTGGGGGACTTTTGACTACGAATCAATTCTTATCCAAAAATGTTTATCCTTACTTTAAGAAACCGATTTTTACTGGGGCTACGTTATTTTCATCCAGTCGCTCACAATTCATTTACGATCAACTCGATATAAATTATAAAGATACAAAAATCAAACGGATTGAATCACCATTTGATTTTGCTAAACACAGCAAAATGTACATTGCAAAAGATGCACCCGAAATTTCAAACCAACACTATCAGGAATACCTAGATTATCTCTGCAATACCATCTACCAGCTGACAAAAGATAATAGCCGCCAAACGATGGTCTTATTTAATTCACTATTAACAATTGAACAAGTGTATAGTAAATTACGCGGTACCGATTTATTTGCCGGTCGTGAAATTCTCGCGCAGGGCATTACTGGGAACCGCGATAAATTGTTAAAGCAATTTAGCACCAGTTCAAATGCAATCCTACTAGGTGCTTCTAGTTTTTGGGAGGGCATTGATTTGCCTAACGAACAACTTGAATTGTTAATTGTCACACGCTTACCGTTTGATTTTCCCGATGCAATTGTGACCCGGGCAGAAAATGAGTGGTTACAAAAAAATGGCAAAAATCCGTTTTACAATTCATCGCTACCTAAAGCAACATTACGCTTACGCCAAGGGATTGGACGCTTAATTCGGACTGAGGATGATCGAGGAGTTGCGGTCATTTTAGACAAGCGTTTGGTTGATCGTCGTTATGGTCAAACGATTTTAAAAACTTTCCCACAGAATATGCCGATAGAAGCTTTAACCACTGAAGATTTGCTGACTAAATCCGCCAAATTCTTTAAACATAATCAATAACCAAATCATGTAATTTCTGCTATAATTACAAATCATCTAAAAAAGGGGATTGCACTTAATGCAAAGCCGCAGCAGACAAAAATCACGTTTCCATCCCATTCGCATCACAATCGTCGCAATTATCGTCGTCTTTTTAGCGATTTGGGCAGTTTTAGCAATTGCTAATCATCCCAAGAATCAAGCCAAGCAAACGACTATCTCGATTGCAAAATCAAAAGCTAATCTTAAGGACCCCGGTGACTTTTTTACCTATAATCGCGAAAAAACTTATTATTCAATTGCTGGCAAAAACAGTAAGAATAAGGGCATTTTCGTCATTACCAATTCAAAGGGGAAAGTCGTCAAAGTACTGAAACAAAGCGCGGGAATCTCTAAAAACGCCGCACTGACACAAATTTGGGATAAACGTAATCCTAAAAAAGTGCTAAAAATCGCTTTGGGTATTTTCAAGGGCGAGCCAGTATGGGAAATTACCTATACCAATAAACAGGGTCAACTCTGCTATGAACTTTTAGATTATAAGAATGGCAAAGATTTGCAAAAAATTGTTAATATTTAACAATGCTAGTAGGAGGCGCAGTGAATGGACAAAGCAAGTAATGCGCACAAATGGCTTTCAGCCGGACAAACGGTCGTTAATGACTTGATCTTGCATGATTATCGCAAGCTGGGAATGTCGACGACTCAATTTATGGTTTATCTGGAATTAAAGTCTTATTTAGACAAGGGGATTGTTTCTCCGGATATCAACTTAATAGCGGAACATCTAGGGAGTGAACCGGCCCAAATCTATGAAATTATGCATGAAATGATCCAACAAAAATTAATGACGCATGATACCACTACAGACGCATATGGTAAGCAAAGCGAGTCATATAGCTTTGATAATTTGATTCTCCGGGTTCTAGGCCTGGAACAAGCAGAAGTTACCAAACAAACTCGTGCTGAAGTTGAGAATCAACGAGAACAAGTTTTTAACAAGATTGAAGTAGAATTTGGTCGACCTTTAACACCCATGGAAATGGAAGTGGTGGCCAAATGGATTGATGAAGAAAACTACTCGATGAATTTAATTACTCAGGCTTTGCAAGAAGCTGTGATGAACCAAGCGTGGAGCTTAAAATATATGGACCGAATTCTCAGCAGTTGGGATCGGCAAAATATTCGTACGGTTCAGCAAGTTGAACAACTGCAAGCTAATCGCTTTGAAGCAAAACAAAAGGCCAAAGGGGAAACCAAATCTAAAACTCCGAAGCCCAAAATACCAATCTATAAAATTTCTCAACAAGATGAATAGTCAAAAAAAAGAGCTACGATACCATTTCTGATATCGTAACTCTTATTTTTTTGATCATTTATGGGGTTGTAGCGGTTGAGGAAGATGTTGAAGATGTTGAAGATGTTTCAGTGTCATTATTGCCACCGTTACCACCGGTTCCTTGGCCAACGCTGTTAGCATTATTTGAACTGCTACTTGCCGTTTCTGATTCTTGTTTAGCTTCACTAGATGAAGTAGTTGAACTTGAAGTAATAACTGACGAGCTACTTGATGATGAGCCAGACGAACTATTGTTCTCAGCATAAGTATCACTGACACCAGTAGAACTCCAACTTGCACCAGTAACTTCGTATTCAGTATTACCGTTTTTAGTCACCTTGGTAACTGAACTTGGTGCTGTCCAATCAGAACTTGAATTTTCGTCTTCCAAGTAACTCATTTCGTTACTATAAACTCGAGCAGCTACTTTTTCATAGGTACTTGTTACGGCATGACCAGTTTCATACTGTTTATCATACCCAGTCCATACTGAAATTGAATATTTCTTAGTGTAGCCGGTGAACCAAGAATCCATAACGCCAGAACTTGATGTCGTGCCGGTAGGATATTCAGTCGTACCAGTTTTACCAGCTTGATGTACACCAGAAAGGGCAGCAGTAGTACCAGTTCCTGAACTACTATCAATAACATCTTTCAGCATATCTGTAATCATAAATGCTGTTGAAGACTTCATTGCTTTTTCACCTTGAGCACTATACTTATGGGTTTCACCACTCTTAGTAGTGATAGAGCTAATATAGTAAGGCTTGTAATACGTTCCTCCATTTGCAAAGGCGGCATACGCAGCTGCTTCCTGGAGTGGAGAGATATAAAGACCAATCCCATTTTGTAATTCATAATCTGTTTTAGAAGTAATTCCCAATTTAGTCAGGAACTTAGTAGCTTTTGTAATTCCAACGTCTTGTAAAGTACGAAGAGCAGGGATATTACGTGATTGAACTAAGGCACTTCTCATCGTGATACTGCCTTGATATTCGCGATCAAAATCATAAGCTTTCTTCGTTGTACCTGGATACGTAAATGGTAAATCCTTCACTGTTCGATAAGTAGGGTAGTTAAGGTCTTCAATGGCAGGACCATAATCCATAATTGGTTTCGAAGTTGATCCGGAACTGCGATCAGTTTGGACCGCACGATTCAATCCGAATGTAACGTTCCCAGTTTTACGACCACCTAACATGGCAAGAATTTTACCATTCTTAGGACTAGTAACGGCAACACCAACTTGCATGTCTGAGCTTTGGAAGGTGATGGTTCCATTATTAACAATATCGTAAAGATTTTGTTGAGCGCCCATATTCAAATTAGTATGAACTTCAAGGCTGTCATTATAAGGATCATAACCCTCAGATTTCAATTGACTAACGACTTGCTTCAAGTAGGAATCCACTACTTTAGACTTATTCGTGCTTGAATCAGCACTCGCAGTATCTCCGTGGCTTGAATCTAGCCCATCCTGAACGCTAGTTTTTTCAGCGGCTTTAGCTTGACTACTAGTAATGTAGTTACTTCGAGCCATGGCTTCCAAGACTTCGTTGCGTCGAGTTGTTGAAACCTTTGGATTATTAATTGGATTGTAATAGGTTGGTGATTGTGGGATTCCGGCTAACATCGCATATTGGGCGATAGTTAAATCTTTCAAATCTTTACCGTAATAATATTGGGCACCGGTTTGCATCCCGTAAACACCATTACCCATGTAAACTTTATTAATGTAATATTCTAGAATTTGTTTCTTTGAAAAATGGCGTTCAACATTTAAGGCTAACCAAGCTTCTTGTGCTTTTCGCTTAAAGGTTTGGTCAGATGATTTGGTTGAGAAAACTGATAATTTAACTAATTGTTGAGTTAAGGTACTACCACCTTGTAATCCTGAAGAAGAACCGGTGATATTAGAGAAGGCAGCCCCAACAATCCGAACTGGATCAACTCCATGATGTTTATAGAAGCGACGATCTTCAATAGAAACAACCGCTTCAGAAAGTTTTGAAGGTATAGCACTACTCTTAACGTACTCACGTTTTTGGACGCCTAATTGTGAAATCACGTTATTATCAGAATCATAAATTTTAGTCGCATTTTGACTCTCTAATGAACTTTGGGTAATTTCTGGTGCACTTGAGGCCCAGTAAAAGAACAAAACTGCACCAAGCAAAATTAAAATTCCAACAGCACTAGCTCCCCAAAGAAGAATCTTTTTGATAAGTGACTTCGGGCCTTTGGGGCTCTTGTGATTGTTAGAATATTGTTCTCGTCGCGATGATCGCGATGGTGTCTGATTGTCTGACATATGTAACTCCTTTAGTGAATTGAATTTTCAATCATTTTATCTACAGCATCTAAATAGGGAATCACTGGATTAAATTGGTAACTGAGTGAATAACCAAACTTTTTAATATCAGCCAATTTAATTGACTTTCGACCGCTATCTTGATGGTCCCAATATTCAAATAGCTTTGAAGCTGGTAAAAGGTAAATCTGATTCAAACTTGTAAACTTCAGAAATGCAAAACAAATTCCGCCTTGCTTCAGGCAAGCTTTTAAGTGGTTAATTTGATGCTCATGAAAATTATACAACGGAAACGAGGTTTTATTCTTAGTTTCTTTAGAATCAAAGTCCAAGTAATAACCTTTATAGACACCATTATAGTCGGTAGTCGACGGTGTTTTGAAATAAGCTTCCTTAATCACTGCCGCACTTCTTTTGGGATAATCGACTTTAACTAACTGGACGGGAGTTGGCTTTTTATGAATTACGGCCTGTCCGCGAGCAGCATAATAAGCGTTGCTTTCATTAATTTCTTCTTCCAGTGTCATACCACGTTTAGCGTAATTAACGGTTCTAACAATCGATTTCGAAGATTTATTTTTAATGTTATACTGATTACCATTTGGATAGTTGATAGGCATTTATCATTCACCTTCCTGTATTCACAATATTATAACAAATTTATACAAGAATATTCATCTTTTTTGAAGGAGTTAGCTATATGAGCCGTTTATGGATATCCGGATATCGCAGCTATGAGCTAGGTGTCTTTGGTGATAAGGATCCCAAAATTGAAATTATTAAATTTGCTTTACAAGATGCCATCAACCAAAAAATTGATAATGGCGTCGAATGGATCATCACTGGTCCGCAATTGGGAGTCGAACAATGGGGTGCTGAAGTGGCACTCCAGGCAAAAGAAGATTACCCAGAATTGAAAGTGGCAATTATGCGACCATTTGCCGAATTCGGTAACCAATGGAACGAAACCAATAAAATGAAATTAGCAGATTTAATGAAACAAGTTGATTTTTCTGATCAGGTCAGTGATCAACCATATACAAATCCATCGCAGTTGAAAAATTTTCAAGCATTCATGCTGTCCCACACCGATGAGGCATTATTTGTCTATGATGAGGAACACGAGGGCAAAAGTAAGTACGATTATCTGTCAGCCCAACAATTTGCGAATCAACATCCATATCCAATTACTTTGATTGATTTTGATCAATTGCAAGAATATGCAATTGAATTTTCTGAGAAGAAAAACTTAGAAAATTACGAAGATGAATGATTTATGTTTTAATTCTGCATACTTTCTGGTATATTTAAATATATATTGAATAAGATTGAGGTGTGACACATTGGATAATATTATTTTTAGCCAAAAAGATATCCTAACTAAAGAATTCAAAGAAAAACGAATGGGCTCAGCATATGATCCCGCTGATGTCGATGCATTCTTAGATGACGTTATCAAAGACTATGATACGTATTCAAAAGAAATTACACGTTTAAACGACGAAAACGAACGTTTACGTGCAAAGGTTGACGAATTAAATCGCCAAGTTGAAGTTGGTACAGTTAGCGCGCCACGGCCAGCTGCTGCCACTACTAATACAACTGAGCAACCAGTTTCAAATGCCACTAACATGGATATTTTGAAACGACTATCTAATCTTGAACGTCGCGTTTTTGGTTCACAATTAGACAATGGTCAATCTGATTCACATTTAATTTAATATCACATTTGTAAATTTCGGGTGATTGCGGCTGACTTATGTCAGTTGAGGAAAGTCCATGCTCGCACAGGCTGAGATGCTTGTAGTGTTCGTGCTCGGTGAAAAAATAAGCCGGGGGACCAGCAATGGTTACGGCGAGTAAAATGGCTAAGGCTTCGGCTATGCTTGAGTAACTCTGAAAGTGCCACAGTGACGAAGCAATATTGGAAACGGTATTGATGGAACGCGGTAAACCCCTCGAGCGGGAAACCCAAACTTTGGTAGGGGAGCTTCACATAAGGAACTGAACTGATTGTGGGGGGAGACAGCAATGTCTCGAGATAGATGATTGCCACTGTACAATTGAGCCTGAAAATTGTACTTCGACATAACATGGCTTACAGAAATTTACATTCAGGAACTCGAATGGACTTCCATTCGAGTTTTTTTGTATAATTGAAACGATAAAATAAAAAAAGAGGTACAACATGGAACAATTCAATTTAATGGCGACTGCTGCAGCGGGTATCGAAGCATTAGTTAGTAAAGAATTAAAAGATTTGGGTTACAAAACACAAGGTGAAAACGGTCGAGTGAGATTTCAAGGGACCATTAAAGATATTCTGAATACTAATTTATGGTTGCGTACCGCTGACCGTATCAAAATAGTGGTCGGTGAATTTGATGCAGTCACGTTTGATGAATTATTCGAAGGGGTCAAAGCATTACCTTGGGACGAGTTACTGCCAATCGATGCAGAGTTTCCTGTAGAAGGACGCTCACGTAATTCACAATTGCATAATGTGCCTAGCGCGCAAGCAATTACCAAAAAAGCCATCGTCGAAAAAATGAATTCAGTTTATCATCGACGCACTGCACTTCCTGAAACCGGTGCTTTATATCCACTAGAAGTCATGATTAACAAAGATCACGTGATGATTACTCTCGATACGACCGGTAGTAGTTTATTTAAACGTGGTTATCGGGTTGATAAAGGTGGCGCACCCCTCAAAGAAAATATGGCAGCTGCGTTAGTTTTATTAGCGCATTGGTTTAGTGACAATCCATTTGTTGATCCAGTTTGCGGTTCAGGGACTATTCCCATTGAAGCAGCGCTAATTGGTCGTAACATCGCCCCTGGATTCAATCGTAATTTTGTGTGTGAAGATTGGTCACTAACGCCTGAGGGCATGTCTGACGAACTACGAGCAGAAGCTGATAGCAAAGCCGACTACGACACACCACTACAAATTTTTGGTTACGATATTGATCCTAAAATGATTGAAATCGCTAAAGTAAATGCTCAAGAAGCCGGTTTAGCCGCTGATATTCATTTCGAAACTATGGCCGCCAAAGATTGGCATACCGACCTAATCAATGGTGTTCTGGTCGCTAATCCTCCATATGGTGAACGATTAGGGGACGAAGAAACTGTTCGTCAATTGTACAAAGAAATGGGCGAAGTTTACCGTCCAATGAAAACCTGGAGCAAATATATTTTGACCAGCGACCTAGAATTTGAACAATTTTATGGTGCTCGGGCCACTAAGAAACGTAAGTTATATAATGGTTCGCTTCGGACAGACCTATTTCAATATTGGGGCAAAAAAGAGCGTTAATAAAAAAAGTAGCTAAAATACTTTACTTACAAAAAGTAAGTGTGTTATATTGATTACTGTTAAATAATATTAATCAACGGAGGCATTAAATATGCAAACAGAAACACTTAAATTAGCTACTCAACGTCGTTCAATCTACGCTTTAGGAAAGAACGTTAACGCGTCTGAAGACGAAGTTGCTTCAGTAATTAAAGAAGCCGTTCGTCAAGCACCAACTGCTTTTAACAGCCAAACAACTCGTGCAGTCATCGCATTTGGCGATTCACATGACAAAGTCTGGGACATCGTAATGGAAACTTTACGTAAAATTGTTCCTGCTGAAAGCTTTGCTAGCACTGAAGAAAAAGTTAACAGCTTCAAAGCTGCTTTCGGAACTGTTTTATTGTTCACTGATACAGATGCCGTTGCAGATCTTAAAGAAAACTTCCCATTGTACGCTGACAATTTCGATGATTTTGCAGAACAAGGAATTGGTTTAGCAACACAAAACATCTGGACTGTTTTAGCTGAAAACAAGATTGGTGCAAGTAACCAACATTACAATCCATTGATTGACAAAGCTGTTCAAGATGCCTTTGGTGTTCCTGCTAACTGGCACTTGCGTTCAGAAATGCCATTTGGTTCAATTGAAGCACCAGCTGGCGACAAAGACTTTATGGACGATGCAGATCGTTTCAAGGTTCTTAAATAAAGTACGTTTTTTGGCAAAAAGCTCAAGATTATCAAATCTTGAGCTTTTTTGTATGAAATTAGAAGTAATAATCAACCTCAATGCCTCGAAATTTGGTATAATTGTTATTGTAATTTAACTAGGAGGCTTCCATGAATAAAATTGCAATTATTGGTGGCGGGATTGTTGGTGCATCCGCCGCGTTTTACTTAAGTAAAGCAGAAGATTTTGACATTACTGTCTTTGATGAAAAGACGGGGCAAGCAACTTCGGCAGCTGCCGGAATTATTGCACCTTGGCTATCTAAACGTCGTAACAAGCAATGGTATCAGTTAGCACATCACGGTGCCGCATTGTACAGGCAATTAGCTCAAGATGCCAACTTAGACACACAAGCATTTTCTAAAGTTGGCGTGTTTGTTAATCGTAACAAACCAGAGTCACTCGATGATTTAAGTCGTTTAGCACAAGCAAGAATCAAAACAGCACCTGAAATGGAAGTCATTGAAAAATGGGATAAACAGACAATCGTCGATCGAATGCCTTATTTATCCGACTGGGCCAAACCAGGACTATTTGTCAGTGGTGGGGCTCGTGTTGACGGCAAACATTTAATTGCCCAGTTAGAAACCGCTTCAAATTTAACCATCAGAAATGAAAAAGCCAATATTACAGTTAAAAATCATGAAGTATTAGTCAATCAAGAACATTATGACTCAATTGTCATTGCTGCTGGAGCGTTTGCCAAAGAATTAGTTTCACCATTTGGTTTTGAGTTAAAAATCACCCCACAAAAAGGACAACTGATTGAACTACAGAGTAACTTAATTCAAGCTGATGATAATATGCCAATTGTCATGGCAGAAAGCTTGTCTGAGTTAATTCCAATTGGTAATCACCAAGTCTTAGTTGCAGCTACACATGAAAACGATGCTGGCTTTGACTTAAGAGCGACCCAACCAGAAATTAATGGCTTAGTTCAAAATGCCGAAGTTACCATGCCGAAGCTCGCTGGCCATATTGCCAATATGATTACCGAAGTACGAGTGGGGACGAGACCCTATACTGCAGACTTTGCGCCGTTTATGGGCACCATCCCCGGATTTGATAATGTTTGGATTGCAAATGGGCTTGGTTCATCAGGCTTAACTACTGGACCAATCTCCGGGAAACTAGTTGCTGACGATATCATGTCAGGAACAGGCTTTGATGGCTACACTAAGCCAATCAGTAATTATTTATCCGAAATTTGATGTAACGCTTGGAGCGCTAATTCATGCGCACCGTGATTGGATTTGTCAGGGATCCATTGCGTAACTACTAAATTGAATGAGTCAATTAATTGATTGAGTTCAACTAATAAATTTTCGTAATGTTTGGTGTAATTTTTGCCAATTGCATCGCTTAATAAGCGGCTGTCGGTATAAAATAAAATAGAATCTGGATTTTTATGATGATCAATCAAATATTGAAAACCGAAAATAGCAGCTAAAAATTCTGCTTCATGATTGGTCACTTGAGTTGGATAAGCTTGTTTTAATTGGATTTGGTGTTGTTCTTCAACAATCAATGCACCAAGTCCAGTTGGCCCAGGATTCCCAATTGTTGCACCATCAGTATAAATTTTAATCATTATGATTACCTCTTGAAGGGAGTTTTATGTAATTATGCAAGAAGAAAAATTTTTTTACCAGCCTAATCTGGTAAATACCATCATTATCTGGTCATGGACGACGATGATATTATTGCTCGGAATCATTATGTGGCTTGAAATCACACACTTTCAATGGATTACAGCCGTACTGTTTCTAATTTTTATTGCATTAACAGTACTTCAAATCTTTCGTCGAACGTTAAAAATTACGCCGGACAAATTAGTTTTTAGTAGAATGCTTCAAGCCAACTACTTAACAATTCCGAAAAGCAACTTAGAACAATTACGTTTCACCAATTCAACGTTGCAATTCACAGCTGGTGGACAAACTTTCTATTTTACTTTTACACCACATTCATTAGCCGCGATTAAAGAAATTTTAGCTGACAAATAAATGGAATTCTAAGACATGTGGTATTAAGTCAATAGATTAATTTTACCAATGTCCAAACTTAAGAGGTGGTAAGAGCTAAAAATGAT
>NZ_BJEB01000029.1 GCF_005405445.1 Paucilactobacillus nenjiangensis | reverse complement strand
CTCAAATTCAAAATTTAGTCGTGGCATAGGACAAAAAAGTCTCTATTTAAATTGTCTATTTTATTGACAGGGGACCACCTCCGGGTAAGCCGTGTTTATGCTCATCCGAGACAAATTGATATTTTTGGCCATCAAAATCATAAAAATTCAGTACTTTGTCACCAAATTGAGTGGTTTGTGGATCGTGACGAATATCAAATTAATCGAGTCGTTTTTCCCACCAGTCAACGGCCTGATCATTGGGTAAGCGTAGGCCAATCCGGTTAATGGCATTGTTTCCTTTACGCGCCGTTTCGAGACCATGAAAGTCAAAGAAAGTAATATCCGTGCCGGCACTGCCCATATCGTCAGTAAAATAAAGGTGATACGTGCGAATATCATCTTGGTTGACATTTTTTTGATTAGGTGTAAACCCAAAACTTCGGTCATGAATTTGAAAATTTTGGGTGCACTGGAAGTAATCACGGTGATGTGATGTAACCCTTGTAATCGTTGCGACATAATAACTCCTCCGTTCTTTTATTGGCCATAATTTACCATAGCGAAAATCGCAACGCAATCAAAATGTATTCTAGTTAATTTTGCAGTACTTTTGTGGGCGAGAGTGATAAAATGTATGAAAGTAATTAATCATAAAATATAAGGTGAGTTTATGTCTGAAAATGTTGGGGAAAAAATTAAACAATTAGGGTTAACGAATAAATTATTTGAGGGCTTTTTTGGCTTGGAACAAGAAGAGCACCGTGTGACTGCAGATGGACGGATTAGTCGTTATCCATATCCGACTAAGTTTGGATCACGGAAGAATCATCCATATCTACAATCGGACTTTACTGACAGCATGTTGGAATTGATTACGGAACCAACCAAAGGTGGACGTGAGGCAGTTAAAAACTTGAAGATGCTGCAACAGATTGTCAATGCTCAGCTCCATGATGATGAACGAATTTGGCCACTTAGTATGCCACCCAAGTTGGAAGAAGACGATGAAGAGTTTATTCATCAAGATTTCCATCGGGATTGGTATCAAGACTATCGTGATTATTTGGAACAAAAATATGGTGCTAAATATGAAATCATTGCCGGTTCACATGTGAACTTCAGCGTGAATGATACGTTATTGTACCAGTTATACCAAGCGGATAATGGCGAAAACTTTGAGTCAGTGGCCGATTTACGAAACCACATGTACTTTAAGTTATCGCAGTATTTCGTTTTGTACAGATGGTTCTTTACATACCTGTATGGGGCTTCGCCAATTACCGAAAATCCACTCGAACATTTGCCCGCTGATTTAGAATTCCCTGTCCGTAGTTTGCGCAACAGCAGTCTGGGTTACGCTAATCGTGAAAATGAAACCATCACTTACGATTCGTTGGCCGAACAAACCGCCCAACTCAAACAATTCGTCGCTGACGGGACCTTTTATTCGACGCAAGAATTTTATGGACCTGTCCGCTTAAAAGGGATGACTCATGACGATGATATCGATGAAATGCTGGAAGAAGGGGTAACCTATCTTGAGTTCAGATCATTTGATTTGGATCCGTTTTCTCGCTCCGGTGTCAGTGACGATACCTTAGATATGCTCGAATTATTGATGGGTTATTGTCTAGTTTCTGGTGTCCCAACCGATATTCAAGAACAATTACGCCATGCTGCCGATAAAAATGAAGAAGTTGCTCTTCAAAATCCATTGGAGCAACCCGAATGGCTAGTTGAAGAGGCTAATCAGCTCCTGGATAACTTGGCTGCTTTCGTTGAAGAATATGACGCACCAAAAAAATATTCGTTTGCCATTGAAATTGCTCGTAAACGAGTTCGTAAACCTGCGTTGACCATTAGCGGCCAACTATTAGCACGAATTGAGGATGATTCTTTGGAAGCCTTTGGATTAAAGATTGCGAACGATCGTTATCAAAAATTACACGCCTTAGAATTACCTCTTGAAGTTATCTCCAAAGAATATTCAGTAGTTGCTCAAGAATTAATTAAAGCGGCGATTTTACTCGGTATCCGAGTTAAACTATTCAACGGCATCAAGCTCACCCATGGTAATCACCACGAATGGTTTGAAAATCATCCCCGTCTCGAATTCCCCAATGGCGCCCGTGATTATTTGTTAAAGATGTTTCCGGAGATAAAGGAATAAAAAGAGTGCGCATCCTATCGGGCTGCGGCTGAGGATTAGTCTAGAAACTTTGATATAAGAGGGTTACTTATATTGAAGTTTTGTAACTAAACGAAGGCCGTAGATAGGATAAGCACGTTTAAAAAATAGAGTGTATATCAGTTCGATAATCATTGAGTACTAAAATAAGACATCAGCTATCCGGACTTTGGATGGTTGATGTCTTTATTTAGGCGGAGAGGATTGAATTGAGGAGCACGTTTTAAATTTACACGTCAAAAAATATTCCCTATAATTTATGCCAAAAAGATATAGAAATATCTGTTAAAATTTCAAATTATTCTCAAAAGCACTAGTCAACAGGTCAGAAATGCTGCTACAGTGCGATTTGCTTTTTTATCAACTTCAGAAATAATTTTATTCGTAAAAATATTCACATACTAAAATATATAAAATTATCCAAACTACCACCAATACTGCCTAAGTATTTGGTGGTTTTTGTTGAAATTAAGCTTTGTTGATAATCTAGAACTTGTAAAGACGTGTTATGGACATATATGTGAATTACTACACAGCTTGATTGCCCGTCACGCTATCACTTTACAAAAAAATGATAAGGCAAGGAGTAATCAGTATGACTAAAAAATACGAAACAGAAGCCCCTGGCTACACCATGACTACCGTAATGGAAGAAGCTGCACGCTGTCTATTATGTCATGATGCACCATGCTCACAAATGTGCCCCGCACATACAGATCCAGGTAAATTTATCAGAAGTGTTCGTTTCCGCAACCTTAAAGGTGCTGCTGAAACCGTTCGTGAAAATAATGCAATGGGTGCCATTTGTGCCCGTGTATGTCCCACAGAAAAATATTGTGAATTAGCATGTTCACGTACCGGTATCGACAAACCAATCGATATCGGTGGTATCCAACGCTTTGTTACTGATTTTGAACAACAAGCTGAAATGGATATTCTTCAAAAAGGTGAATCAAACGGTAAGAGTATTGCTATCGTCGGAAGTGGACCAGCTGGTTTACAAACCGCAACCACAATGCTTGAACGTGGCTACTCAGTTGATATTTACGAAAAAAGTGAAAAAGCCGGTGGATATTTAACATATGGTATTCCTGAATATCGTCTACCAGCTGATATCGTTGAATATGAAATCAAACGAATTATCAATTTAGGTGCCAAAATGCACTACAACGTCACCATTGGTAAAGATATTACCATGGACGAATTGAAAGCTAGCAACGATGCTGTGGTTGTCGCAGTTGGTGCCAGTGAAGCTAAAGTTCTACCAATGTTTGAAGGCAATGATTACGTTGAATCAGCTGTTGATTTCCTTGCTCGTGTTAAGGAAGCCAAAGGTAATATCAAAGACGTTCCAGCCAGTGCTGTAGTTATTGGTGGTGGGGATGTTGCGATGGACGTTTCAACGACTCTCAAACGTTTGGATGTCGAACATGTAACCGATGTTGTTTACGAACAATTTGATGAATTCCGCGCTTCGAAGAAGGAATTAGCTGGAACTCAACGTGAAGGCGTAACAATTGTTGATGGTTATGTGCCAGAATCTGTTGACGGCAATGAAGTTACCTTCAAAGCTCGTAACATGGACGGCAAATTAACCATTAAAGCCGACAAGATTATCCTTGCGATTGGCCAACAAGTTAACGCTGATAATTTAGGAATTAACATCGAACACGGTGTTGTTCCTTATACTGGCTACAAGACTGATGATCCAAAAGTCTTTGTTACTGGTGATATTGCTCAAGGTGATCAAACCGTTGTTTGGGCTGTTCGTAAAGGTAAAGAAGTTGCTGACTTGATTGATAGCGAATTGATTGGAGGTACAAAATAATGATTAAAAAAGACTTATCCGTAGATTTTTTAGGCGTTCATTTTGAAAATCCTTTCCTACTATCATCATCTCCAGTTGATAACTGTTATGAAATGTGTGCGAAAGCCTTTGATGAAGGCTGGGGCGGGGTTGTCTTTAAGACAATCGGACCAAAGAATTTCGAAGTTGATGAAGTATCTCCACGTTTTGATGAATTAACCAAAGAAGGAACTCCATTTGTTGGTTTCAAAAACATGGAACAAATTGCTGAACATTCACTTGAAGAAAACTTACATGATTTAAAGCAATTAAAAGAAAACTATCCTGATAAAATTGTCGTGGCCTCAATCATGGGGACTAATGAACAAGATTGGGAAGAACTAGCTCAATTAGTCACTGAAGCCAAAGCTGATATGATTGAAATGAACCTTTCATGTCCACAAATGACTTCACACGAAATGGGTTCAGATGTTGGGACTAATCCTGAATTAGTTAAAAAATATTGTGCCGCTGTTAAACGTGGATCAGATTTGCCAATGATGGCCAAAATGACTCCAAATATTACTGACATGATTCCAGCTGCTAAAGCCAGTCTTGCTGGTGGTGCCGAAGGGATTGCCACAATTAATACCGTTAAGTCAATTTCAAACATTGACCTTGAAAAACGGGTTGCATTACCAATCGTTAATGGTAAATCATCAATTTCTGGATTCTCTGGGAAAGCTGTTAAACCAATTGCCTTACGCTTTATTCAACAATTACGTGTGGCCGCTGGTTTGGAACAATTACCAATTTCTGGGATTGGTGGAATTGAAACTTGGCAAGACGCTGCCGAATTCATTTTACTCGGAGCTACAACGCTTCAAGTAACTACCTCGGTAATGCAATATGGTTACCGGATTGTTGAAGATATGAAGAATGGTTTAATGCATTATATGGAAGATCAAGGCGTTGATCATCTGAGTGAATTGATTGGTTCTGCCAACAAGAATATCGTGCCTGCTGAAGATTTGGATCGTGACTATAAGGTCTATCCAAAAATTGACTGGGACAAATGTATCGGCTGTGGCCGTTGTTATGTATCATGTTTTGATGGTGCCCATCAAGCCATTACATGGGATCCAAAAACGCGCCGTCCAAGCGTTGATACAAGCAAATGTGTCGGCTGTCACTTATGTAACCTAGTTTGTCCAGTTGGTGCAATTACTACGGGTGAGAAGGTGATGAAACCTGGTCGTAAGGGTAATGCTGAAGATAAACAAGTTGAATCGGTTCGTTTAACTCACTTCTAATCAAACATAAATTAATACACTAACCATTTGAAATTAAGCTTGTCTACAACAATGCAATGATTGATTAGATAAAGTAAGGCTGGCCCATTTATTTGGCACCAGCCTTATTGTGTTAGAACTTAAAATTAACCACTTCTCGATAATCATCAATAAAAAGATATGGGGTAGTTATCATGAAAATAAGTAAAAAGGTTTGGTTTGATTCAATTGGAGTTGGTTTATGTACCTTGATTTACAGTTTAATTATGACCGGTGGCGGACTATGGATGGGGTCAGCAGCCTTCATTGCTGTGTCATATTTCTTCGGGGCTGGGTTCCCAAAGGATAAAATTTGGAATATTCTGATTAGTTTTGCATTAGGAATTGTCTGGGGTTTAATCGCCTTTCGTTTCCTTCATGTCTCGTTCATGTCAGGCTTGATTGGTTCGTCAATCATGTTTGGTATCATGACCTTCATCGTA
Source organism: Paucilactobacillus nenjiangensis (assembly GCF_005405445.1). Taxonomy (GTDB): domain Bacteria; phylum Bacillota; class Bacilli; order Lactobacillales; family Lactobacillaceae; genus Paucilactobacillus; species Paucilactobacillus nenjiangensis. The sequence goes on along the minus strand of NZ_BJEB01000029.1, from coordinate 18,888 downwards.
TTGTTCCTTCAAGGGACCATCATGAAATTTACGATTGTGCCCGCTTGGCTAATCGCTTGGGGGACTACTATGCTAATCCTTTCAAATATTACGATTCATAGTTGGGGGTTGTTTGTTTTCCAACTTTACCTCTCAATGTTGTTAGGAATCTTCGTAATCGGCTATGCTTCGGATTACTTTAATCAGGCAATGTTCCATTTCTTCCCAGAAGAAAAGAAAGAAAAAGACAACAAGAACGAGAATGCGCATCAAACAAGTAAATAAATTGGTACTAAAAAAACATCAGATTACGAATCTGATGTTTTATTTTGTTTAATTTGTTGTTTGAGTTGGCACTCACAGTCCTTACCAATCGGGCAATGATGCTGCTGTGCGTGTTTAAAATTACGATAGATAATGATACCAGCGCCGAGAATAATGATTGCGATAATCCCAATATTGATGAATAGTGACATCTAAACACCTCCTACATAAACAAAGAACCAACTTGATAAACGACCATCGCAATTACAAAGGCAATTACCGTATTTGAAATCAGAGAATAGGCTGCCCATTTAATCGATCCCGTTTCCGTTTTGATAGCCGACAAAGTTGAAAAACAGGGTGCATACAACAAAATGAAAATCAAAATGCAGTAGGCAGATAATGGAGTGAACAGGGTACTAAAAGTAGCAATTAAACCGGTTTGTCCGCTTAAATGAAACAGGACAATCATACTTGAACTAATCACTTCTTTGGCTAACACACCGGTTAACAGGGCACTAACGGTCGCCCATGAAGTGACTCCAATTAACTGGAAAATAGGGAGGGCGGCTTGGCCAATCCAAGCACAGAAACTGTCATTAATATTGGTGACCACGCCTTGTGGCCCAAGATTTGAGAGTAACCAAATCAAGACGGTCCCAGCGAAGATAATCGAACCCGCATTTTTGATGAAGCCTTTGCCTTTATCCCAAGTACCAGCGGCAATAATGTCTAATCGTGGTAAATGGTATTTGGGAAGTTCAACGATAAAAACCGAGCTTTCTTTAATCTTAAACAGCCATTGGTAAACTTTGGCCATCAATAGTGCGACGACAATCCCGAGAAAATATAACGATAACACAATTAGGGCCTGATTTTTTTGAAAGAAGGCGGCTACAAACAATCCGTAAATTGGTAACCGAGCTGAGCAACTGATGAACGGTGAAATTAAAGTGGTGACTAACCGTTCTTTGGGTTGTTCGATGGTTCGTGCGGCCATAATTCCAGTGACGTTACAACCAAAACCAATAATTAGAGGAATGAAGGATTTGCCGTTCATGCCAAACATTTGCATTAGTCGATCAGTCACGAGGGCAGCGCGGGACATGTAACCAGAATCTTCTAGTAGCGAGATACAGGCGAATAAAATAAAAATTTGTGGAATAAAGGTCAAGACGCCACCAACTCCAGCAATCACACCATCAACAATTAATGATTTTAAAAAGGGAATCGCCCCTAGTTGGGTCAAGAGTGCCGAGGCCGTATGGGATACCGGACCGGAAATAAAACTATCTAAAAGGCCAGATAATGGTGTGCCTAACCAATCAAAGGACAGTTTAAACATGAGATAAAAGATACCGACAAAGATGGGTAATCCCAACAGCGGTTGTGTAATCCAGTAATCGATTTTGGCCGTAATATTGGCTTTATTGGTGAGTGATTGTTGTTCGGTGGCGTCACTTAAGACTTCATTAATAAAATCAAAGCGCGTATTAAAAATTTGCGATTCATAGTCTTGTTGGTCGTAACAAATCGCTTGATTCAGTAACGGATGCAGATGCTTATCTGCCGCAAATTGACGGACTTGGTGATTTTGATTCATGAATTGAATCGTGAGCCAGCGAGCAAATGTTTCGGTGTAATTAAATTGTTGCACGAGTTGCATCGAGGCCACATCCAGGCTGTTCATGACGTCAGACGGGTAATTCAGAGCTAACGGCTCGGTTGCTTGGGTGGGAGAATTTAGCAAATCGGCCTTCAGTTGCTCCAATCCTTCTTTATTGCGAGCATTGGTGGTACAAAAACGACAACCCAGTTTGGCCGACAAAATACCTAAATTGTAGGCAATCCCACTGCGTTTGAGATCATCAATCATATTTAAGGCAATCACGGTCGGCTGGCCAAATTCCAGCAATTCAATCGACAATAATAAGTTTCGCTTCAATTGACAAGCATTCGTCACGTTGAGAATGATATCAGGCGAATCATGCAGTAAACAGTTAACTGCGACTGCCTCATCCTTAGTGATGGGATTCAGTGAATATATTCCCGGTAGGTCAACAACCATCATTTCAGAATGATGTATTTTACCGACTTTTTTTTCGACGGTGACCCCTTCCCAATTACCCACGTAGGAATAGTTATCGGTTAACTCGTTGAATAACGTCGTTTTGCCCGTGTTGGGGTTGCCCAATAATGCCACGACTGTCATGTCAGTCGCCTCCTAATAATGCCGTAAAGACGGTATAACGAATTCCAATTCTTTGGGCGTCAAATTCAATAATTACGGGTCCGTGAAACGGATATTTGCGTAAAACTGTGAGCTCACTTCCTGGACGAATACCGAGATTGTGCAGGCGCGAGGCAGTTGAATTATCAAGTTGAGTCATTTGATGGACGATCACAGTTGGATGAGAGGGTTCCACATAGTTAAGTTGCATCATCAACAGACCTTTCTATTTATTAAAGCGCTTTCTTTATTTCTTAATGATTTCAGTTTATCATGTTGGCTGTTTCACAAACATTAGGGAATTGCCTAATGTTTTTTTATAAATATTCCAAGCTATAATAATTGCAAGGGCTTACAAAAAGCGATTTGTTGGTACTGAAATTGGAATATTCCGGAATATTCCATTTGACTTAATGCACAACCGACAAGAAAAATAGTGCACAAGCTGACTGTAAGTAATCATTTTGGTTAAATTTAATGGAGGTTGATGAATAATGGCAACACTTGAAATTAAAGATTTGCACGTCGCAGTGACAGATGAAGAAACGCAACACGCCAAAGAGATCTTAAAAGGGGTCAATTTAACGATGAAGACGGGTGAAATTCACGCCATCATGGGACCCAACGGAACGGGTAAATCAACGTTATCGGAAACAATCATGGGGGCTGCTGCATACCAAGTGACCCAGGGTGATATTTTACTGAATGGTGAAAGCATTGTAGACATGCCAGTTGATGAACGGGCCCGTAAGGGCTTGTTTTTGGGGATGCAATACCCAGCTGAAATTCAAGGAGTCACCAATGCTGAATTTTTACGAGCAGCGATGAATGCCAAACGAGCAGACGATGATCAAATCTCAGTGATGCAATTCTTAAAGGAACTCGATAAGAACCTCGATTTACTCGATATGAGTGAAGAAATGACCGAGCGTTACCTGAACGAAGGCTTCTCTGGTGGTGAAAAGAAGCGCAATGAAATTTTGCAATTGATGATGATTAAACCTAGTTTTGCTTTGTTAGATGAAATTGACTCTGGACTAGATATTGATGCCTTAAAGGTGGTTTCTAAAGGCGTCAACGCGATGCGTGGCGATAACTTTGGTTCCTTGATTATTACTCATTATCAACGCCTGTTGAACTACATCGTGCCCGACGTGGTTCACATTATGATGGACGGCCGAATCGTCAAGACTGGGGATGCCCAATTAGCCAAAACTTTGGAACGTGAGGGCTATGCCGGAATTCGTGATGACCTGGACTTAGACGTAGCACTCGTTGATGAAAATTAGGAGGCACGCTCATGGACGCTGTTGAACAAACAATGGATGCTGAGAAGCTAACTCAACTCGCCGAACAACACCAAGAACCAGAATGGCTCATTAAAAAGCGAGTGGCTGCTTTTCAACAAATGGAACTACTTAAATATCCGAAAGTGCTGAGATTTAATTATCGCAATTGGCAGATGGCCAGTAATCAATTGGACTGGACTGAGTCAAACGTGAAGTTAGTCAAATCAGATCTGGCCGATACCCATTTATTACAGTTGGGGCAAACGACAATTAGTGTGAATTTGCCAACAAAACTTGCTGATCAAGGCGTTATTTTGACCGATTTATTCACCGCCGTGAACGATTATCCAGAGTTAGTGCATCAATATTTGATGACCCAGGCGATTCCAACTGATGATAATTACTTAGCGAGTTATCACGCGGCATTTCTCACCTCAGGTATTTTCCTGTATGTACCAGCGAATGTCGAAATGGATGAACCAATTAAATTAGAAATTTTACAAGATAGTACCCAAACCTCAGATTTCAACACCCACACTTTAATTGTGGCGGGCGAGAATACTAAATTTTCGGTGATTCAACAAATGAATACCGTGGGGAATCAGGATAATTTGGCGAATGCCTTAGTAGAAGTGATTGCCAAGGAAAATAGTCACGTTAGTATTTCCGCGCTAGATCAATTAGGTGAAAATACGCGTGCTTACTTGCAACGTCGTGCGTCGGTTGCTCGTAACGCCACGGTCAATTGGTCAATCGGGATGATGAACGAAGGCGATACCGTGGGTAACTTTGAAACGACTTTGAGCGAAGATGGTGCCCAAGCCAATGCCAAAGTGGTCGCAATTACGAAGGGCAACCAGCGAGTCGGCATCAATACTGGCATAAAAAATGTGGGTAAGCATACAGCTGGTGATATTTTGCAACGGGGAGTCATTTTAGATCAATCACAATTGGTCTTTAACGGCATCGGCGATATCATCCATGGAGCAGCTGGCTCAGAGTCTGAACAAGAAAATCGAATCTTAATGATGTCAAATGAAGCCCACGGGAATGCCAATCCAATCTTGTTAATTGATGAAAATGACGTTTTAGCTGGGCATGCGGCCAGTGTGGGTCAAGTTGATCAAACGCAACTGTATTACCTGATGAGTCGCGGCTTGAGTCAAGCAACAGCCGAACACTTGGTAATTCGCGGGTTCTTAGGAGCCGTCTTAACGGCTATTCCGTCAAAAGTGGTTCGCCAAAAATTAATTTCAATTATCGAAAGGAAACTTGCCGATGGACACGAAGATAAATAATCATTTAGCTGATTTTCCCATTTTAAATCAAGAAGTGAATGGTGAACGGCTAGTGTATTTGGATAATGCGGCGACTGCTCAAAAGCCTCTAGCCGTCACCGAAAGCCTCAATCATTTTTACCAAACCGATAATGCCAATGTGCATCGTGGGGTGCATACTTTAGCTGAACGCGCCACTGAAGCTTATGAAGAGGCCCGTGACAAGGTGCAACATTTTATCAACGCTGCCGAACCAGCCGAAGTCATTTTTACCAAAGGCACGACCGATGGCTTAAATTTGATTGCGAGCACCTATGGCGAACAAAATATTATCGCCGGGGATGAAATTGTGATTTCGATTACCGAACATCATAGTAACTTAATTCCATGGCAACAATTAGCCATTCGTAAACATGCTACCTTGAAATACATTGGTCTGACTGAAGATGGCGAATTAGATTTAGTTGATGCGGCCAAACAAATTACGAACCACACGAAAATTGTCTCGGTGGCCCATGCTAGTAACGTGATGGGCACGATTAATCCGATTGCGGAATTAGCACAATTAGCGCATGCACATGGCGCAATTATGGTGGCGGATGGAGCTCAAGCGGTACCACACGTGGCCGTCGATGTCCAAGCGCTCGATGTTGATTTTTATGCCTTTTCTGGACATAAAATGATGGGTCCGACTGGGATTGGTGCCTTATATGGGAAACGCGAACTACTAGAACGGATTAAGCCTTATCAATTTGGTGGTGAAATGATTGATTTTGTTCATCAACAAGATAGTACCTGGACCCAATTACCTTGGAAGTTTGAAGCCGGTACGCAAAATATTGCTGGGGCGATTGGCTTAGGGGCCGCGGTGGATTATTTAACCGACATTGGCATGAATCAAGTTGCAGCGCATGAACAAAGTATCGTTGACTATTTGTTACCTAAATTAGTCGCCGACGAGGATTTAGAAGTCTATGGACCTCATGATCCAGCTAAACATACTGGCGTGATTGCCTTTAATCTCAAAGGGGTTCATCCCCATGATGTGGCGACTGCCCTCGACATGGAAGGGGTAGCCGTTCGTGCGGGCCATCATTGTGCGCAACCATTAATGGCTTACCTAAACCTGGTGGCAACTGCGCGTGCAAGTTTCTATTTATATAACACACAGGAAGATGCCGATGCACTCTTAGCTGCATTAGCTGAAACAAAGGAGTTCTTCAACCATGGGACTGGCGAAGTTAAATAGTTTATATCGAGAAGTAATTTTAGATCATTCAGATCATCCCCATCACAAATGTCATTTGGATGACGTTTCTAAAGAAATTGAGTTGAAAAATCCAACGTGTGGGGATGTCATTAACTTAGAAATTGAACTGACTGATGATGACGTGATTAAAAATATTGGGTTCACCGGTGAAGGCTGTACCATTAGCCAATCGTCTGCCAGCATGATGACCGATGCTGTGATGGGTAAAAGTAAAGATGAAGCCTTGAAAATGGCCAAAACCTTTTCAGATATGGTCATTGGGAAGCAACATCCACAGGCAGATTTAGACGAATTAGAAGATGCCGCCATTTTATCCAGTATCATGAGTTTTCCAGCCCGGATTAAATGCGCCACGTTAGCTTGGTGGGCACTGCAACGAGCACTCTTAAATCAAACAGGAACGGGGGAAGGATAATGTCAAAAGCAGTTGATCAAATTGTCAAAGACGAAGATTACGAGTATGGCTTTCACGATGATATTGAACCAGCTTTTTCGACGGGCCGCGGCTTAACCGAAGCGACCGTGCGGGCCATTTCAGCTGAAAAAAACGAACCACAGTGGATGCTAGATTATCGTTTACACGCCTATGAAGTGTATAAAAAGTTACCAATGCCTGCGTATGGGCCAGATTTATCACAACTCGATTTAAAAAATATGCACTATTATCAAAAAATGACAGATAAAAAATATCGGGACTGGGATGATGTGCCGGAAGACTTGAAAAAAACTTTTGACCGCTTAGGTGTGCCAGAAGCTGAACGCAGCTATTTGGCTGGCTCATCCGCCCAATATGAATCCGAAGTGGTCTATCACAATATGCGTGATGACTTTGCAAAATTAGGGATTATTTTTACTGATTCAGATACGGCGTTACGCGAATATCCAGACATTTTCAAAAAATGGTTTGGCAAATTAGTCAAACCGACCGACAACAAGTTTGCGGCGTTGAATGCGGCGGTGTGGTCTGGGGGATCATTTATCTATGTTCCCAAGGGCGTGGAAACGAAAACACCAATTCAATCATATTTCCGGTTAAACTCTGAAAATTCTGGTCAATTCGAACGAACGTTGATTATCGTCGAAGAAGGGGCCAAAGTCGATTATGTAGAAGGCTGTACGGCACCAAGTTATACCTCCGATAGTTTACATGCGGCCGTCGTTGAAGTAAACGTCGAAAAAGACGCCTATTGTCGCTATACAACCATTCAAAATTGGTCAGATAATGTTTACAGTCTAGAGACTAAACGGGCCGCTGCCGGCCAAAATGCGACGATGGAGTGGATTGATGGCAACCTAGGTTCCAAAGTCACGATGAAATATCCATCGGTCTACTTAAATGGGGATGGCGCCCGTGGTACGATGCTTTCGATTGCGGTGGCTAGCAACGGAATCCACCAAGACTCCGGTGCTCGTATGATTCATAACGCGAAGAACACCTCGAGTACGATTGTCTCCAAGTCAATTTCTAAAACGGGAGGCTCGACCGATTATCGGGGGACCGTGCGTTTTGGTAAACATTCCGATGGCTCCAAGGCCCATGTTGAATGCGACACCATCATCATGGATGACCAATCTTCATCCGACACGATTCCGTTTAATGAAATTTCAAATGCCAACGTTTCTATGGAGCACGAAGCCAAGGTCTCCAAAATTTCCGAAGAACAATTATATTACTTAATGAGTCGGGGAATTACGGAAGCTAAAGCCACAGAAATGATTGTGATGGGCTTTGTGGAACCATTCACCAAGCAATTACCAATGGAATATGCGGTCGAATTAAACCGACTCATTAGTTTTGAAATGGAAGGCTCAATTGGCTAAAAGGAGGAAGCAGTCATGACTCAACAAGACACGTTAACGAACATTGAAAGCGATGTGTTTGAAGCACTCAAAGATGTGATTGATCCCGAATTAGGTATCGATATTGTCAATTTAGGTTTGATTTATCAAGTTAAAGTAGCAGATGGCGCTTGCCATGTCACCATGACCCTGACCACGATGGGGTGCCCTTTGGGACACATGCTGGATGAAAATGTGAAAAAAGCCGCCACCTCCGTGGAAGGTGTCGACGAATGTGTGATTGATTTAGTTTGGGAACCAGCTTGGGATATGAGTATGATGACTCGTTACGCCAAGGTTGCACTCGGACTTCACGAATAGGAAGGAGGAGCATCATGGATATCAGTGTTTTTGTGAGTCGCAGAAAAGAATTAAAAATCTCACAAGTTAAATTATGTGATGGTATTTGTACCCAGGCGACATTGAGTAAGTTTGAAAATAACAGCCGGGTCCCATCATTAGCGATTCTTAGCAAACTTTGTGTACGCATGGGGATGACCGTTGACGATTTGTATCAAGAAGATAGTTATTCAGATGCTCAACTAACCGAAGTTTTGAATGCCACCGAAAAAGAATTAATGATGGAAAATTATCAGGAAGTTTTGAAAAAGTTGGAAAGCGTCAACCAAGGTCAAATCAATGCGTTGCCGGCGAAGATGCAATTTTGTTACTTGCGGGGATGCGTGAATGCCTTGATTAACAAGCAAAGTGATGAAATCTTGTTTGATTTCTCACGGATTTTAAATGACTTAGATGACCATCATCAAACCATCTTTACTCAACTTGCCTTCTTGGGGTCAGGCATTATGTATGCCCGTCATCGAGAAATTGATCAAGCAGCCTTTTATTTTGAGAAGGTGGCGCAATATATCCATGATTATCAGGCAACTAAGCAGTCCGACGAAGATAATTATTTTCTGCGCATCTTAACCTTAATTTTTTACACCGCGGAATTTTATGCGGATCAAAATAACTTCAAGGTCAGCAATCACTTAATTAAATTAGGGGTGCAAATTTGTTCTGATAATCGGGTGACGTATTATTTACCACGACTAAAATTTTTATCAACACAAAATGCCTTGCGACAACATAAACATCCGGAATTGATTCAACAATTGATGGAAGAAACGCAAGTCTTTGCCAGAATAAATCAAAATGATGTGGTGGTCGTTAAATTAGCCGCTTTGAAATTGCAGTTTCAACAAGAACTGCAAACACGACAAGCCTAAAAAAGACCTATGTAACAAAACAGTGTGTTTTGTGGCATGGGTCTTTTGTTGACTAAAATTCAATTAATTTATGGTGAATTGCGTAACGGACTAAATCAACGTGCGACTTTAGGTCTAGTTTACGCATGATACTAGCTTTATGTGCCTCGACGGTTTTAGTCGAAATGTGCAAGTTAGTGGCAATTTCTTTATTCGAATAACCAAGCGCAATCAGCGGCATCACTTCACGTTCCCGTTTCGTCAGATGATTATGGCCCCACAGGTTGGTTTTCGAACCATCGGCGGTGATTTCTTTAATATCTGACTTCAGCAAAATCACGTTTTCATCGACATATTGTTTACCGGTCGGAATCGTAGTAATTGCATTGACGATTTCAGAATCTGGCGAGCTTTTTAAAACGTAACCCACGGCGCCATTATTGATAGCGCGGTCGACATATTCTTCTTCACCATGCATCGACAGAATCAAAATTAAAACTTGCGGGAATTCCGCGTGAATGCGTTTTGTTGTTTCTAAACCATTTTCACCAGGGGGCATGCTTAAATCCATAATGACCATGTTAATATCACCTTGAGCGACCCGTGAAAAGGTATCATTACCATTGGCAGCTTCAGCGACAACTTTAAATCCTGGTAATTCATCAATCAAATAGGTGAGTCCAGAACGAACTACGGCATGATCGTCGGCGACTAAGATGTTATACATGAGGAGTCCTCCTTGGTTGAAAGGGTTACGGGGAACTTGACAGTAATGGTGGTACCAATCGAAGGGTCAGATTCAATTTTGAAAATTCCATTCAGTGATTTAATCCGGTCATTCATATTTTGTAATCCTAACGAGTGGCCATTGAATTGTTGATGTTCTTTGACATCAAAGCCGGTCCCGTCATCAATGATTTCCAAAGTAATGAAATTGGCGTGTTCCACTAATAGGAGAACAATTTCGGTGGCATGAGCGTGTTTTAGCACATTGTTAATGGATTCTTGGGCGACCGTATAAAGGGCGTTTTGCATAATCGTCGTCAGCTTTTCCGGTTGCGCATTACCCGCGACCGTAATTTTGATACCGGTGCTGCTTTCGAGGCGTTTGGCTAAGGTGCGTAAGGCACAAAATAACCCAAAGTTATCAAGCACAGCTGGCCGAATAGTGAGCGCCATATCCTTGATTTCAGTTAGGGTGTTATTGAGTTGGTCGATAATGGAACCGGACAAATCATTCGTTTCCTGTGGAGTTAGTTGCTCGTTAGTTAAACGTTTTACCCCCATGACAGAAGAGTAGATATTTTGCGAAATGCAATCGTGTAAATCGGCGGAAATTCGTTGGCGTTCCTTTTGTTCAGCATCGATAGTGATTTGATCACTACGCTCCTGGGTCGCCTGGTTAATAACTTTATTAATTGAGTTCTGATTTTTCAGGGTTAAAGAAACTAAGCCTTGTTCCGCATCCAATACCTTGTAAAGCATATAACAGCCACTGGATTCTGGTGAAACTTTATTGGTGAGCACTGGAATGGCTAATTCTGTTTGTTGCTGGCAAGGGGCGCAGGCGGCACAATCTAACATTTCAGATTGGTGGTTATGGAGAACTGTTTTAGCCATATCTAGTAAATATGTTGGATCAAGATTCAAAGTTTGCTGAAGTTCATCTGCCAGATGATTGGACGCTAACAGCGTGTCATCTTTGAATAACATGATGGCAACGGGGGCATTATCGAAGTAAGATTCAATCAAACTTAATTTATCCAACAAAATCACTTCCTTTGATTAATAATAATTAAATTATAACATCAAAAGCAGGTCCTTGGAAGCGGTTTACATAACATATGTTAAACGGTATTTTGAACATTTGCTCAACAAATAACAGGCAGTGAAATAAGTTGATTTGCAAATGAGTATAGTTGGGAATATTGAGCATAAGAGTACTTTTCTTATGTTCGAAATTCTTGACTAGACGGAGTTTGCAGACTTATTGAGCGCAAATTAACTAGCTGAAAGCAAAAAGATGGATTGTGATACAAAACTCATGTTTTGTATCACAATCCATCTTTCGAATCGGTGCTATTAAATATTAGTCTTTAGTGGAGTTAGCACTAAATTTGCGTTGGAAATCAGCAATATTTGCATATTCAGTTTGAAGTTGACGACTTAAGCGAATGAAAATTGGAACAAGTTCGCGATAAGCGGCATAATTTTCTTTGTTTGGTTGGTACGTGTGAGTTTCACCGATGTAGTCTTTAATAACAGAAATGTCATCGATGAGGCCTAAGCTTTTCTTAGCAATTGTGACAGCAGCTAAGGCACCTGATTCAAAGGCGGTTGGAATTGTAACTGGGCTTTCAAAAATATCAGCCAACATTTGACGCCATAGTTCTGAACGAGCGAAACCACCAGTAGCCATAATTTCTTTTGGTGAACCAGAAACTTCTGCCAAGGCTAACATCACATTGTATAAGTTATAAACGATACCTTCAAGGGCAGCCCGTACCATGTGAGCACGAGTATGGTTACGAGTTAAACCAAAGAATGAACCACGAGCGTTAGCGTCCCAGATTGGGGCACGTTCGCCACCCAAATATGGATGGAAAATTAAGCCATCTGAACCAGCAGGAACTTCGCCAGCAATTTGAGTTAACATATCGTATGAATCGACGTTCATCATTGAAGCAGTAATCTTTTCAGGAGCGAATAATTGATCACGAACCCATCGGAAGACAATTCCACCGTTATTAACTGGTCCACCAATCACCCATCTGTCCTTAGTTAAGGCGTAACAGAAGACACGACCCTTAGGATCAATCACTGGCTTGTCAACAACTGTCCGAACGGCACCAGAAGTACCAATTGTAACAGCGACAACACCGGGATCAATAGCGTTAACCCCTAAGTTAGACAAGGTACCATCAGAAGCTCCCATGATGAAAGGAGTGTCCGTTGGGATGCCGATTACTTTGGCATATTCCTCATGCATACCTGTAACTTGTTCAGTTGGTTGGACCAATTCTGGTAATTGATCACGAGTGATGCCAGCTTCTTTCAAAGCACCTTCGTCCCAGTCTAATTTGAAGATGTTAAACAAACTAGTAGCTGACGCGATTGAAATTTCTTCTTTTAACACACCGAACAAACGGTAGAAGATATATTCTTTAATTCCAACCCAATATTTTGAGTTGTCAAAAATGTCTTTATGTTCATTACGTAGCCAAATTAGCTTGTAAAGTGGTGACATTGGGTGGGTAGGGGTACCAGTACGTGAATAAATTTCGAACCCTTTACCATTTTGCTTATATTCGTTAGCATATTTTTCAGCTCGGTTATCAGCCCATGTGATGACGCGAGTAGTTGGTTTGTGATCAGCATCGAGGCCAATCAAACTATGCATTGCGGCAGAAAATGATACACCTTGCAATTTACCATTCTTTAAATCCGCTTTACGTAAAACTTCTGTTAAAGCGTCGACAACAGCATCGAAGATTTCTTCTGGATCTTCTTCAGCCATGTCTGGTTGGTCTTGATATAATGGATATAATTTGTTGGCATAACCTAACACGTTACAATCCATATCGTATAATACGGCTTTAGTACTAGTTGTTCCTAAATCCATTCCAATCATGTAATCCATATTATAAATCTCCCTTGCATTTCTCAAATTGATGTTGAACTTATTAACCAATGTGATTAAAATATCATGTAAAACATACAATAGTATTATATGAAAACCGCTTTCTTTTAACAACTAAAAATAGCTAAAATGGACACAATCTTAATAAATGTCTTTGATTTTCACCAAACAATTCGTGAAACAGATATTTTACAGTTCTGAAAAATGACTAAATATAAAAATTGACTGGAAAAAGGTAATGGCGAAAGAAAAAATTGAACCAATTTATAACGATACATTTCGAAAATCAAGAAAACATCCACGCCGCATCGTGTGGATCATCCTGGTTTTGGTCATCATTTTGGCCGGTGCGGGTTATTTTTGGCACGTTCACCGGTCTTCCAGTTTGTCGACTTATCCAGTGCGTGGTGCGATGATTACGCAAGATGATGGCTATGTGGATTTTCAGCAATTAAAAGATAGTGGCCTAAAATTTGTTTATCTCAAAGCAACCTCAGGCGCACGGTACAAAGATGATGAGTTTGAGGATAACTACAATCGTATCTCCGGCTCAGGTTTAGAAACTGGCATCTATCATGAATTCAGCTTTACTTCGAGTGCGAAGGAACAATATGATTACATCGTCAGTCAAGTCAAAAAAGAAAGTGGGACGCTCCCAATTGCCATTCACGTCACGTACTACGAAGGCAGTAAACCAAACGTCAAGACACAAGGAAAAAAGTTAGCTCAACTGATGAAGATGCTGGCGAGTCATTATGACCAAGAATGCATTGTTTGGGCCAGTCCTTCCATTCAAAAAGCGCTCGTCAATCCCTATGTTACTCACAGCAAGCGCATGCTAACGACCACTGAGTTAACCAGCAAAAACACCGACGTGAAGTTTATTCAATATGTCGGTAAAGACAAATTAGAAATCAACAAACAAACTTCCAATCTGCTCCCAGCCATTTACAACGGGAACGTCAAATCTTGGAAACAATATATTAATTAAGTTTCTGTTAAACAATGAATATTTATTGAAAAACGATAAAAGTTCCGGTATTTTATTGTTGAGGTGATGACATGAAAACCAGAACTTTATTTTTGAAATTGAGTCTAGCATTGGTTGCTGGCATCGTATTATTTTTTAACGTGCTTTTGTTCCCACATTTCCGAGCACACGGCGTTGAAGATTACTTTTTTATTGGGACACTCTATGTGTCGGCGTTAATCTTTTATTATTTAGTTTTTCAAGCCTTCAAAATTCTCCTGTTAGTTGATCGTAACTTAGCATTTTCCGGGAAGTGTTTAAACGCGGTCCGTCAAATTAAATTGGCCGCCTGCGGGATTGGCATTACGTATTTGGCATTAATGCCAGAAATTTATGCCATGGCACAAGAAGAGGATGCCCCTGGATTAATTTTAATGGGTGGCACCGTGATATTATTGCCATTTATTATTTCAACTTTTGTGGCAGTCCTCCAACGATTATTGCAAAACGCAATTGAGTTGAAGCAAGAAAATGATTTTACAGTGTGAGGTGAGAAGATGGCCATTAAAATTACGCTAGATGTCATGCTAGCCAAACGCAAAATGAGCGTCACTCAACTCGCCGATGAAGTCGGGATTACCTTAGCCAATATTTCTATTTTAAAAACGGGCAAAGCCAAAGCCGTCCGCTTTTCCACGCTTGAAGCTATTTGCAAAGTCCTTGATTGCCAGCCTGGCGATATCTTGGAATATGAAAGTAGTGCGGAATAACTCAGGACTTGGCGAGTATATCCTAGCTGGACGGTTTGTTCGGGTTGAGAACGAAACGGGCAGTGTAGATAGACGGAGGCAAGTGAGTTAAGGAGCCGTTAATAGAGTAGTGCGGAATAACTCAGGACTTGGCGAGTATATCCTAGCTGGACGGTTTGTTCGGGTTGAGAACGAAGCGGGCAGTGTAGATAGACATTAAAAAAACGATACCAAATTTGAATTTCAAATTGGTATCGTTATTTTTTCGTATTAATAATTGTGTAAACTTGATCATCAGCTTCATCCATCATTTGGATAGGGCGACTTTCATTGGCTGTAAAGGTAATATGATAGCCAAAATTATCAATATAAATTAAATTGTGTTGATCGACAACTTCCACTTGAGCATTGATTGGATGTTGGTCAATCGTTAATTTTAAATCTTGTGAAATTTCCACACAGTGCATACGGTTGCGATTTTCGTCTTTATATTGCCAAGTACCCGCGTATAACAATGGCAATAGGGTCTGGTTTTGCTTGTGCGATTTCGATGATCTTCCCAAAGAGCTCGAAAGGCCGGCGATTAAGCTGGCACCAAACAATAACAGACTTCTTTTCCTCATTTCCAAAGTCCTCCCCCATTTCTGTAAATCCATGAAAACGACTGTATCATACTGTGAGTATACAACAATCGTCGATAAAAGTTGGTTACAAATATGTAAAATATTCAAAAATCTGGTAAACTGAATGTAACAATTCAATCGTTTGAGAGCAAAGGAGCAAGATTATGCTTAAATTAGGAATTATCGGGACCAATTGGATCACTGATCAATTTATCGATGGTATCAAAGCTGACGGACGCTGGGAACTGGCATCGGTATATTCAAGAACTATGGAAAAAGCCACGGCCTACCAACAAAAACATGGCTTTGCTGAAGCTTTTGCGGATATTGACCAATTCTTTGAAGAAGGGTCATTTGATACCGTTTATATTGCTTCGCCAAATTCAATGCACTATCAATATGCCAGACAGGCGATTGAAAATGATAAACATGTGATTGTGGAAAAACCATCCTTCGCTAATATTGATGAGTTCGCCCAAATTGAGGGCTTACTACAAGCTCATCCGGGCGTTCGTCTGTTGGAAGCGGCTCGTCACGTCCATACACCACTCTTCAAAGCTGTCCAAGCTAAAATGGCGGAAATGACGCGCATCCAAGGGGCAACGTTGACCTATATGAAATATTCATCACGCTACGATAAGGTGCTGGCAGGTGAGAGGCCTAATGTGTTTACATTAGACTTTGCTGGTGGGGCTTTATACGACTTGGGTGTTTATCCAGTGTATGCTGCCGTGGCTTTATTCGGTGAACCTGAAAGCGTCGTATACTTCCCAACTTTGATTGAAACTGGTGCTGATGGCAAAGGGGTTGCCGTGCTGGGTTATGAAAACTTTGAAGTCACGCTTAACTTTGGCAAAACCGCCAATTCCCACATGCCATCTGAAATTTATGGCTTGAAAGACACGATTGTTCTGGATAACGTGGCCGATTTTTCAAACGCCTCATATTTTGATGACGACCAAGTCGAACATCCATTAGCCACCGAAACCGCCGCTAATCCGATGAAATATGAAATTGAAACATTTACCGAAATTCTCCAAGATCCAACCAATGAAACTCAAGTTAAAAATTATCAAAAATGGTTCTTAATGAGCAAACAAGTTAACGGACTATTATTTACACTGCGTGAATCAGCGGGACTCGACTTTCCCTCTGATGACCAATAGGGGGAACCAATTTGATTGAAGCTTTTCAGAAACATTTTGAACAATTAGGATTTAATGAACAAACGGCCATTCAAACGGCTGTTTTTAATGCGCTCAGCGAAGATACTTCAGTGCTGGGTATTGCACCAACCGGATCTGGGAAAACAATCGCCTTTACTTTGCCAGTACTACCAAAATTGATGCCAAAGCAAGGTGTTCAAATGCTCGTGCTCTCACCATCACAAGAACTCGCCATGCAAACCACCAGTGTGATTCGTGACTGGGCCAAGATTTTAGATTTAAAGGTGCTGGCCGTGACCGGGGGTGCCAACGTTTCTCGGCAAACAGACAAGCTCAAACAGCATCCAGAAATTGTTGTTGGTACGCCTGGACGAGTATTGCATTTAATCGACGAAGGTAAGTTAAAGCTCGGTAAATTAGAAACCATGATCATCGATGAAGCCGACGATATGCTGCAAGATGAAACTTTGGCAGTAATCGAAGATATTGAACGCACAACACCGATGACTTCACAATTGGGCTTTTTCTCTGCCACCCGGACTAAAGTACTGGACGATTTGAGTATCATGTTTGGTCGTGACATCATCGAATTTGATGTTCGCAATGAAGATCACACACAAGGGGTTGTTCGCCATGCCGGCCTTGAAGTTGGTAACGAAAAGCGGGTAGAAATGCTACGTCGCTTGAGTCGCGTAAAAGACATGCGGGCATTAGTCTTCTTCAACCAATTAAAAACAATGAATTACGTGGCTTCGCGTTTGAAACACGAACATGTGCAAGTTGGTGTACTTGGTGGTCAACAACGGGCAACCGACCGTGAAAAAGCGTTACGGATGTTTAGAAAACGTCAATTGAAATTATTACTGACGACTGATGTGGTGGCACGAGGATTAGATATCGCTAAACTCCCAACGGTCATCAATTTTGATTTGCCCACGAGCGCAATTACGTATACCCACCGAGCTGGGAGAACTGGGCGCCAAGGCGAACCGGGTCTTGTGATTAATTTAGGTAATGAGCATGATTTACGTGACTTTAAGAAGTTAATTGCCGAAGACTACCAATTAGAATCCATCTATTTTGATAAGAGTAAATTGACCGACGAACGTCCTAAATCCGTGTCCCATAAGCCCGCTACTTTGGCAGAACAAAGCAGTGAGTATATTCGTGAAACTCAAAATAATGATGATTCTGAAGTCACAAAGCGTGTTCATAAGACACTCGATCCTAAGCATGCCAGCCAACCACGGGCGAAAAGACGCAAGAAAAATAAGAATAAAAAAGATAAGGGAATTCGCTTGAAACGACAACGTCAAGCTGCCGAGAAAAAAGGCGAATAAACCTTTACAGAACTTAGTAACAATGAGAAAATTACTCTTGTTGTGTGTGATTAATCAATCGTCAGTTGAACTGGTGGTTGGGGATGAGCACGTTTTGTTCTCATAGCATAACTGGATAGTGCACCCGCCTCCTAAGCGGATGATTCCGGTTCGATTCCGGATGGGAACATACAAAAAGAAGAGTGTGAATCAATTTGGGAATCATCGAGCACTAAAATGATATCAGCGTTATCCGTTTTTGGGATAACGCTGATATTTATTTAGGCGGAAATGATTGAATTGATGAACACGTTTTATGTGAATACAATTAGGTGACGGGATTGATTAATTGAGCGCATTTTAAAAAATAGAAAATGATATCAATATCTGTATTTTAGATATATTGATATTTTTTTGTAAAATATTCTAAATTAAGACTTTAGATTGATTCATTTCATTAATTTAACTAAATTGATTATATTTTTACGTATTTAATTAATAGATGGGTTGTCGTGACTTTTTGGCAGTCTATCTCTTGTCGCCTAGTGTCATTACGATCCCTTGCGAAAAAGATTATGACAAGGAGGGGATCTAACATGAAGACTAAGAAAGGAATCATTTTGTTGAATTACAATGATTTGTTTTTCAACATCCTACGAGCAGCGTACTATGAACTGCAAATTGCACTCGCAATTGTAGGATGGTTGAATTCAAAAAAATAGCGTAATCCAAAGGATTACGCTAACAACAAAATGATACTATATGACAAGGGGGTAACGGAGAAACACCTCTTCGTTATCCTTACATAGATAATATACCGCGAAAGGTAATAAAACTCAACTTAATTAGTTTAATGAAAAATAGTTATTTAGCCGTACTGGTTAAAAAAGGAGAGTATAAAATAGTTTGTGTAAATGAATTAAAATCCTATTGAAAAGGGAACCCCTTCCCCGTATGATTAAATCGTCAAACCAAACCAAAACGGAGGGATTCCCCATGGAACAGTTTACCAAAGATTTAACCAAAACTCTATTATCAAATGGCGATGTTAAAGAACTTTTTCGC
>NZ_BJEB01000028.1 GCF_005405445.1 Paucilactobacillus nenjiangensis | reverse complement strand
TACGTATCATTCAAAGAGTGATAGGCAAGTATGCGGTGTTCCTAGAAGCCCGGGAATTTATTCCCGGAGTAGTTCACTTCATGCAGTTATTTGCAAACATATGATTACTGTAATAAAATGGATGAAGATATTAAACACGATACATTTTAAGTAAACGTTCAGAAAGACGCTGGTCGATGAAAAGCGTACGTTGAAATTCCGGTGTAGATAAGGTGGGCGGGTAATGCCGCACGGTTAATTGACCGTTATCAGTTTTCAAAGTGTGCTGTAATGGCAAACTTGGGTGGTACCGCGGAAAAGAGCTATTTCGTCCCAATGAGGGAGAAGTAGCTCTATTTTTATGTCAAAAAATACGAGGAGAAATACAATGTTAGATATTAAGAAAATGCGCCAAGATCCAGATTACTTTAAGAAAAGATTAGCTCAACGCGGAACAGACCCAGTTGATTTGAACAAAATTTTTCAACTAGATGATAAGCGACGCGAATTAATCAAAGATACAGAAGAGCTCAAAGCCAAACGAAATGAAGTTTCAAAGCAAATTGGTGCCGCCAAACGAAACAAAGAATCTGCTGATGATGCGATTGCGGAAATGCAAGCCGTTGGTGACGAAATTAGTAACATCGATAAAGAATTGGGCAAAATTAACCACGAATTCCAAGTACGGATGGCGCATTTGCCAAATATGCCTCATGAAGGAATTCCGGTTGGCCCTGATGAAGATTCAAACGAAGAATTTAAAAAAGTTGGAACAATTCCAACCTTTTCATTCGAACCTAAAGCCCATTGGGATATAGCAGAGGATCTTGGAATTCTTGACTTTGAACGTGGAGCCAAGGTTTCTGGTGCTCGTTTCGTATACTACGTTGGTTTGGGTGCGCAATTAGAACGTGCCGTTTATAATTTCATGCTGGATGAACATATGGCAGAGGGCTACACTGAAATTTTGCCTCCATACTTGGTTAACGACAAAACAATGTACGGAACCGGCCAATTCCCTAAGTTCAAGGAAGACGTTTACCAAATCAACAATGAAGATCAAGAATTAACTTTGATCCCAACTGCAGAAGTACCGTTGACGAACTTCTTTGCTGACGAAGTGATTCCTAGTGAAGATTTACCCGTTTATGTGACTGCCTTAACGCCTTCATTCCGTTCAGAAGCTGGTTCGGCTGGTCGTGATACTCGTGGCTTAATCCGGATGCATCAATTTAACAAGGTCGAAATGGTTAAGTTTGCTAAGCCAGCTGACTCATATATGGAACTAGAAAAAATGACAGCGAATGCGGAAAGTATTTTGCAAAAATTAGGCTTAGCTTACCACGTTATTAAGTTATCAACTGGTGATATGGGCTTCTCAGCTGCTGAAACTAATGACGTTGAAGTTTGGATGCCAGAACAAAATATTTATCGTGAAATTTCAAGCTGTTCAAATACACAAGATTTCCAAGCTCGTCGTGCGCATATTCAATATCGTGATGAAAACGGCAAATTACAATATGTCCATACTTTAAATGGTTCTGGATTAGCGGTTGGTCGGACAGTTGCAGCCATCCTTGAAAATTGCCAAAATGAAGATGGAACAGTTACAATTCCAGAAGTTTTAGTACCTTATTTCCACGGTATCACTAAGATTACTAAAGAAAATGCGGTGCCATTTAAGAAGTAGAGAGTGTGACAATCCACGGGTAAGAAGTAAATTGATGGTTGAATCACGTTTCAAAATAAAAACAAGCGTTTCACCTTTAATCGGGCGAAACGCTTGTTTTATTTGTATTAATTTAGTTCCAGTAATCTTCATCACCATATGATAAGTGAGTTGAATCTTCTTCCCAAACATCAAAATCTTGTTGTAATCTCTCGATTTCTTCGTGGGCACGTTCGACAGCATTCGCGCCAGCCAAGAAATGCAATGGTGGGTTAGTGACATTGCTAAGTTTAATAATGGCTTTGGCTAACAAATCAGGTGAACCATCTTGTTGTCCTGAATTACCTTCGAAACGGTCAGTATTACTATGAGCGGTTTTCGCATAATCGGCAATGGTTGGATCAGCAGCTTGGTGTGAACGACCAGCCCAATCGGTTCTAAATGGTCCAGGTTCCACATTGGTGATTTTGATACCTAAAGGTTCGACTTCGTACGCTAAACCCTTTGAGAAACCTTCGACGGCATGCTTTGTAGCATTATAATACGCAATTCCGGCACCACCAAGGATACCAGCAATTGAGGAAATATTGATAATTTGACCAGATTTCTGACTGCGCATGGTTGGTAACACGGCACGAGTCATAGCTGATAATCCCCAGAAATTGGTTTCCATCAATGAACGCACAGCCTTTTCATCAGCTTCTTCAACGGAGCCAAAGTAACCCCAGCCAGCGTTATTGACTAGGACATCAATTCGACCAAATTTATCAATTGTATCTGATACTGCCTTAGCAACTTGGTCCTCTTTAGTAACGTCCAATTCCAATAATAGTGTGTTTTTGTTGTCTGCCCAGTGTTGAATTTTCGCAACGTTTCGAGCGGTTGCTGCAATTTTTGCGTTTGTTTTTTGTAGTTCTTCAATCAAGTTTTTACCAAAACCAGTTGATGTTCCCGTAATTAACCAAACTTTTTCTTCTGCCATGAATAATTGCCCCTATTACTGTATTTACCAGTCATGATAGCATTTTCAGTTGGACATCACAAACTGTATTTTTTAATCATAATTTAATTTTCTTGTTGACAATCAATGTGAGGTTCGTATAATTGAACTATTCTCAAGAGAAGCAAAACAGAGAGTCGAGGAAAGCTGCGAATCGACATTTACATGGCTGAACACAATGGGTGGTTCCGATATCAACCGCAAGAGTCAATTTGGAAGTATTCCAGATTGTAAAACTTGGGTGGAACCGCGTTAAATATAAACTTAACGTCCCTGGTACGAACTTTCGTGCCGGGGATTTTTTTGTATAAAAGTAAAAGTGCCGAACAAATCGAATAAGCATTGAGCATCAACGAAAGCCAGGAACAGTTGGTGCAATCCAACTGAGATTGGATAAAGTTAAGTGGAGATGCTTGATTTACGAGGCCGATGTAGAAAAGTGCTGAACAAATCGAATTTAGTGGATTTTAAACTTAGGAGGACATCATGGAAGAACGTAAATTATCTCGCTCGCTACAAAGCCGACATATTCAAATGATTGCTATCGGTGGCGCCATCGGAACTGGGTTGTTCTTGGGATCAGGGAGTGCGATTCATAAGGCAGGACCTTCGATTATTTTGTCATATTTAATTGTTGGGGTCTTTTGTTTCTTCATGATGCGTGCCATTGGGGAATTGCTATTATCAGATACTTCAAAGCATTCGTTTATCGATTTTGTGAAGGAATATTTGGGCGATCGAATGGAATTTATTACTGGTTGGACATATTGGTCGTGTTGGCTTAGCTTAGCGATGGCTGATTTAACCGCCACCGGGATCTATTTAAAATACTGGTTCCCGAATATTCCACAATGGGTGGGGCCACTCGTCATCATTGTGCTATTGCTCATCACAAATCTCTTAAACGTTGGCTTGTTTGGTGAATTGGAATCATGGTTCTCGATGATTAAAGTGGTGGCAATTTTAGCTTTGATTGTTGTTGGCTTTGGCTTAACGATTTTTCATTATCATGTGGGTGGATCAACTGCATCGGTTAGCAATTTGTACTCACATGGCGGCTTCTTTCCAAAGGGTGCAACTGGCTTTTTGATGTCATTTCAAATGGTTGTCTTTGCCTTTGTTGGAATTGAAATGGTCGGATTAACAGCTGGTGAAACTAAAAATCCAGAAAAAGATTTGCCTAAAGCGATTAACAGTTTGCCTATCAGAATTGGTTTGTTTTACATTGGGTCAATGATTGCGATTATGATGGTGTCTCCTTGGAATAAAATCACGACGACTTCCAGCCCCTTTGTCCAAGTCTTCTCAGGAATTGGAATCACCAGTGCTGCCGCTATCTTGAACTTTGTGGTTTTAACAGCCGCAATGTCTGCGACAAATAGTGCAATTTTCAGTACCAGTAGAACGCTTCATGCGCTAGCAACCGGCGGGAATGCAATGGAACGGTTCGCGAAGTTAAGTAAGCATATGGTACCGAATACCGCCTTACATTTTTCTTCAGCAATTTTGTTTGTTGTTGTAATTTTAAATTATGTCATGCCTGAAGGAATTTTCAATTTAATTTCCGGGGTTTCCACGATTAACTTCATCTTTGTTTGGTTGATTATGTTGTGGTGTCATTTGAAGTTTCGTAAGAGTCGTCCAGAAGGTGTGAAGAAGTTCTTGATGCCAGGCTATCCTTACACAGATTACGCCAGTCTCATTTTCTTCATCGCTGTTTTAATTTTCCTCATTTTTGATCCAGAAACTCGAGTTTCATTGATGGTTTCCATTATTTGGTTCATTGGCTTATTCTTGACCCATTGGCTGATGCATCGAAATAGTGTGAAGACAAGCGAATAGCTTGTGAGTAATAACTATGAATTGACGATGAGTTGAAAAACTCAGGAAAATTCAAGTTATGCGCAGCGAGTTGCTTGGTTGAACCTGAATCGAAATAGAGTGAAAACAAGCGAATAGCTTAGTTAAAAAAATTTGATTTGCATATTTTTGGAAACATGCTATACTTTTTCATTGAGAACACATTACGTATCCGAACCACAAGAGAGATTAGGGCCAGGCTGAAATTCTAATCGCAATTATCGGAGTAGTAATACTATCTCAGTTTGATTGTTCACCGAAATAAGGTGAGCCGGATAGTGCTCGTTATTGCCTGTCAGAGATAAAAATGAATTCAGTTCATTTTTAAAGATGGGTGGCACCGCGTCAATTTATAAATTAACGTCCCAGATATCGGAAACGATATCTGGGACTTTTATTTTGCAATTATTTTACTAATTTATTAGGAGGAATAGGATTATGGCACAAGTACAATTACTTTACGTCGACGGTTCAGTCGAAAAAGTCGACAAGGAATCAGCAGAAGCGTTACAGGCTTTACGTCAAACGACAGCGCTTTTAACCGCTGCCGCATTGCACCAACAATTTGATGGAATTCGTTTAGGCGATAACCAAGCAACCGATGATGGTTTCTTTATCGATTCAGATAAAGATGAAGTTCAAGTTTCCGCAGATGAACTTGAAGCTGTTGCTGCAATTGTTAAATCATTTGGTAAGGATAAAGCGAAGGTTGAATTTGAATCAGCTGATTTAACAGCCGCAAAAGCACTATATCCAAATGATCAATTCCAACAAGAATTGTTTGAAGATAACGCTCAAAATGGCAAGGTTCCATTGTTCAAAGTTGGCGACTTCGCCACAATTGCGAGTGGTGCAGTTCTAAATTATGTTGATGTAGTGAAGAACTTTGAATTGCTTTCAGTTGCCGGTGCTTATTGGAAAGGTATGTCATCAAACGACATGCTACAACGAATTTACGGAACGGTCTTCTTCAAAAAAGATGACTTGGAAGCAGATTTGGTTCGTCGCCAAGAAGCCAAGGAACGTGATCACCGTGTCATCGGGAATGATTTAGACCTCTTCTTCGTAGATCCTAAAGTCGGCGCTGGTTTACCTTATTGGATGCCAAATGGTGCCACTATCCGTCGTACTATCGAACGTTATATTATCGACAAAGAAGTTGCCAATGGTTATAACCATGTCTACACACCAATTTTGATGAATTTAAATGAATATAAGACCTCTGGTCACTGGCAACATTATCGTGAAGATATGTTCCCACCAATGGACATGGGGGATGGCGAATTATTGGAATTACGTCCAATGAACTGCCCAAGCCATATTCAAGTGTACAAACATCACATCCGTTCATATCGCGAATTGCCATTGCGGATTGCTGAATTAGGTATGATGCACCGTTACGAAAAATCCGGTGCACTCTCTGGTCTTCAACGCGTTCGTGAAATGACATTGAATGACGGTCATACTTTCGTAACTCCTGACCAAATTGAAGATGAATTCAAGAGCATCTTGGACTTAATGATCAATGTTTATCATGATTTTGATATTGATGATTATACGTTCCGTTTGAGCTATCGTGATCCTAAGAATACTGACAAGTATTTTGATGATGATGAAATGTGGAACAATGCTCAAACAATGCTGAAAAAAGCTATGGATGACATGAACCTTAATTATGTTGAAGCTGAAGGGGAAGCTGCTTTCTACGGTCCTAAGTTGGATGTTCAAACTAAGACTGCTTTAGGAAATGAAGAAACACTTTCTACTATTCAATTAGACTTTATGTTACCAAAACAATTTGACCTCCATTATGTTGGTGAAGATGGCAAAGATCATCGCCCAATTATGATTCACCGTGGTGTTATCTCAACCATGGAACGATTCACGGCATACTTAACTGAAATGTATAAGGGTGCTTTCCCAACTTGGTTAGCTCCAAAACAAGTTCAAATCATTCCAGTTCGTGAAGATACGCATGCGGAATATGCTGACCAAGTTCGTAACGAATTGGCAGCTGCTGGTATCCGTGCCACTGTTGATCACCGTAATGAAAAAATGGGTTACAAGATTCGTGAAGCCCAAACGCATAAAGTTCCATACACTTTAGTTGTTGGTGATAGTGAAGTTGAAAACAACGGCGTAACTGTTCGTAAGTATGGTGAACAAGACCAAATTTCTAAATCTAAGAGTGATTTCATTAGTGAAATCCTTGCTGATTTGGCAACGTACTCAAGAACAAAGTAGAGTGCGTATCAATTCGGTAATCATTGAGTACTAAAATAAGACATCGGCTATCCGGTTTTTGGATGGTTGATGTCTTTATTTAGACGGAGATGATTGAATTGGGAAGCACGTTTTAGAGAGTAGAGTGTTGACCAAAGCGGTCAGCTTCGAAGCATTAACGTAAAATAACGCAAATTGATTTGTATTTTGAATCAGTTTGCGTTATTTGAGTTAAGTGACGAAGTTGCTTTGGGAGACACGTTTCAAAGTAGAGTGCGTATCAATTCGGTAATCATTGAGTACTAAAATAAGACATCGGCTATCCGGTTTTTGGATGGTTGATGTCTTTATTTAGACGGAGATGATTGAATTGGGAAGCACGTTTTAGAAAGTAGAGTGCAAAAATTACCGGTAGCTTTCGAGTTACTAACGTAAACAAAGGCGGACAATGAGATTTTTCATTGTCTGTCTTTGTTTAGTTATGGTGATTTGAGCACGTTTCAGAATCCATCAAACCCTCTGAAAATACAATGAGAGTAATTTATTAATCATGTTTTGATTTATTGGACCAATCAATTATTTAAGCCCAATTTGCGATTAACAGACTTGCGAAGGTTGCTGATAAATCAGTACTTTAGCACTGAAAATAATTTTGTATAAGTCCGAGTCGTTTTGTTTGTACAATTATGTGAAAACGGTTAATATATAGTTACAGGAAAGGAAGTTTCTCTTGTGACTACTACCTTCTCAGTGCACAAGCTCCTTTAGTAGTAGAGTTTGGAACCACATGATACAAAGAATTCAGATTGACAGCTTGAAGATTCGAACAGATTTGTAAAGTGTATCCATGATTAAGTTAAGAGACTAGCCCACGCGTAACAATTAAGCCAGCGGTTAGCATAGAACAATATCCATCAAAGTATATTAAATTGGCAGTCGACCATTGACCAGCCAGAATTAACGATAAAAGAGCCAAGAATCAAGTACCAGGCACCAGGCACTAAAGAATTAGGAACCATGTACCAGGATTTAAGTAACATCGATTTATTGAACCATCGACCATAGATTTACTGGTTAGACTTACAGATCCATGAAAAGAATGAGGCGAGACCAATAGGTAAACAGTTAAAACAATTAGGTAGTTGCATGTTACTTTCCTGATTTTATAACAAAACGGAGTGAGAAGGCTCCGTTTTTTTGTGTCCTCATTTTTATGGTATTATATGGTTATTAATTTGATAAATAAGTGAGATGAATGTAATGCTTGAATATAACGAAGTGGTCAAAATGTTCCAAGAAGGCCAAAAAATAAACTATGATGAAGTCCTGCAAAAGGTAATTAAACAGTGGGATGAGGCTAGTACGCGGCCTCGCATTATGTTGCATAGCTGTTGTGCGCCTTGTAGTACATATACCCTGGAGTATATGACTCAATATGCTGATGTCACTATCTATTATGATAATCCAAATATCCATCCTCGTATGGAATTTGAACGTCGTAAATTAGTTCAAGCTAAGTTTATCCAAGACTTTAATGAAAAAACTGGTAACAATGTGACTTTTATTGCGGCTGAATATGAACCAGCCAAATGGTTATCCGTGGTGCGTGATTTGAAAAACGAACCTGAAGGTGGAGCTCGTTGTATTCTTTGCTACAATTATCGGCTAGAACGTGTAGCCAAAAAAGCTCAAGAATATGGCTTTGATTACTTTGGTAGTGCCTTAACTATTAGCCCACATAAGGACGCACGGACAATTAATAAGCTGGGCTTTGATGTGCAGCATATGTACGATGTTTCTTATTTACCAAGTGATTTTAAGAAGCGTTCAGGATATAAACGATCCGTTGAAATGTCAGCGGAATATAATGTCTATCGGCAATGCTATTGTGGCTGCTTATTCGCTGCGCGTCAGCAAGGCGTCGATTTAAAACAAATTAACAAGGATGCCCGTGAATATGTCAATGAGCATCAAGATGATGATTATTCAGGAATTATGTACAATCAGTAATTAAATAAAGGTGCAACCTCAGAATGAATTGAAACTCCTGTTTCGATTTTTAATCTGGTTTGCACCTTTTTCGATTGATAGATATCAAATAAATTTCACTTTGTTGAACGATATACTGGTAAACAGCATGAAACTGTTTACAAAATCAACAATCATTAAAGTATCATGTTTTTTATTAATCTTAATCAACAAAAGAATGGTACATATTTGAAGCTTTGTACTATTCATAAGTTAGTGAATATTTATCGATAAATTAATTTTGTAAAGTTTGTGAACTCTGTAAGCGCTTTACGTAAAAGGCTTTACCAATTTTAATAAATTTTTGAGCAAATTTTGCGGGTTTACACGATTATTTTAAAAGTTTATATTTGAAGAGTACCCAGAAACAGATTGCCATTATTTTATTTTTGGTTTCGGGAAATATAAAAAAGGGGTTTATTTATATGTATATAGCTATAAATGCTTTGGGATTAGTAGTCTTCTTACTTGTTGGATTCCTATTCTCAAAAAACAAGAAAGGTATCCATTGGAAATCAATTGGTATCATGGTTGTTATTAACTTAGTCCTCGCTTGGTTCTTCACAAGTTTCTCAGCTGGACGGGCTGCAATTCAAGCTGCAGCGGATGGATTCTCTGAATTGGTCAAAGTGGCCTATGTCGGAATTACATTTGCCTTACCTAATTGGGTAACTCCATTAGCACAAGGTGGGGCTGCAGGCGGATCTGCACAATCAATGAACTTTGTGACCAGTGCCTTACTTCCAATTTTGATGATTGTTCCAATGTTTGATATCTTAACTTATTTTGGTATCTTGCCATGGATCATCAAATGGATTGGTCGTGGACTTTCATTTATTACCGGACAACCAAAATTTGAATCGTTCTTTGCGGTTGAAATGATGTTCTTAGGTAATACTGAAGTGCTTGCCATCTCAGGTATGCAACTTCGTAAAATGTCAGCACAACGTAACTTAACCATCGCCATGATGTCAATGAGTTGTGTGACGGCTTCAATCATTGGTGCTTATGTACAAATGGTTCCTGGTCAATATGTTTTGACTGCTGTTCCAATTAATATTATTAATTCAATTATTGTAACAAGTATGATTAACCCAGTTGATGTTGCTCCTGAAGACGACACAATTGCTACTGTTTCTGAAGAATCAGAAGACGGCAAGCGTGAACCATTCTTCTCATTCTTGGGCGATTCAATCTTAAACGCCGGTAAGCTGATCTTAATCATCTTTGCTAACGTTGTTGCCTTTGTTGCATTGGCAGCCTTGATTGACAAAATCTTTGTTTGGATTCATCTTCCACAAATTTCATTGGAAACTGTGTTAGGAATTATCATGTCACCATTTGCCTTCTTAATGGGTATGCCATGGCACGATGCATGGATTTTAGCTCAACACATGGGGATGAAACTTGTAACCAACGAATTCGTTGTTATGGGTGAAGTTACTGGTAAGACTATTGATAGCTATACTCCTCACTTGCGTGCTGTCTTGACAGTGTTCTTGACATCATTTGCTAACTTCTCAACAACTGGTATGATCATCGGTGCCTTCAAGGGTATCGTTGGTAAAGAAACCAACACATTAATTTCTAAGAATGTTGGTTTGATGATAGTTTCAGGTATCTTAGTATCACTTCTTTCTGCCGGATTTGTTGGACTATTCGTTTGGTAGAATGATGGTGTGAATTATCACGGTCATAGCTTGAGTATTGCAACAGGTATCGAAGTGTTCAGTATGAACACAAGATATCTGAAGCAAGACGGAAAGCTTTGTGATAATGAACCTGATTTGATGGTGTGAAACATACCGTCAAGCCTGATTAAAGGTATCAGAATGTAACAACAGTCTGAATAATTAAAACGATTCAGGCTTTTGTTTTCAAAACGATTAAAAGCGCTTACTTTTGGGTATTAATATTAATAAGAGAAAAACTGATTTGAAGTTATACAAATGGAGGAAATCAATATGACTACCAAAATTATTATGGATACTGATCCAGGAATTGATGATGCTGCCGCTTTAACGATGGCGTTAAACAATCCCGAACTCGATTTAAAATTAATTACGACGGTTGCTGGAAATGTCACTGTTGATAAAACCACGATCAATGCATTGAAGATTGTCCATTTCTTTAATAAAGATGTTCCGGTTGCTGCTGGGGCCAAGTTACCATTGTTAAAACCATTTGAAGATGCTGCCCGGATTCACGGTGAATCTGGTATGCCAGGTTACGATTTTGGTGAAGATTATGGACATGCCATTGATATGTCTGCGGTTGAAGCATTGCATAAAGAAATTATGGCTGCCGACGAACCAATCACTTTGGTTCCAACTGGTTCATATACTAATATCGCCATCCTATTCTCACAATATCCTGAAGTTAAAGACAACATCAAAGAAATTGTGGCCATGGGTGGAACTTTAGGTAAAGGTAATATGACTAGTGCCGCAGAATTCAACTGTTTCACTGATCCACATGCAGCCAAAGTCTTATATGATTCTGGTTTACCAATCGTCATGGTTGGTCTGGATATCACTTTGAAGGCGTTGTTAACTGCAGATACGTTGGATAAACTTGAGGGCTTAAACCGGACTGGTAAAATGCTACATGGTTTAATCACTCATTACAGTGACGGGGATGAAAATGGTCATCCAATGCATGATGTAAATACAATTTTCTATTTACTTCATCCAGAATTTATCACCACTGAAGATATGTGGGTGGATGTTCAAACTGAAGGCCCAGCAATGGGTGAAACAGTTGGCGATATCCGTGGCGCATACCATGATGGTAAAACTAATACTAAAGTTTGTGTCGACATTGATGCCGATGCATTTAACAAATGGTTCTTAGAAGAAGTATCAAAAATTAAATAGCATGAAAAGTAGCGTAAATGTTTGTCTACAACGGACATTATTAATGATTAATCAATCTCAAGATTGGTTAATCATTTTTTTGTGAAATTGATTAAAATCGACCAGAGATTAATATTTCAATGATGTTAAATTGGTTGATAATTATAGCTTTTTGGGTTAAAGTTAAGTGGTATGTGAAACATAAATTTGTTTCACGAATTAAGGAGTACATCCATGAATCCGGAACAATTTCAAACAGAATTATTAAAAAATGGTGTTCAATTGTCAGCAACTCAATTAAATCAATTTGAGTTGTATTTTAAGTTGTTGGTGGAAGGTAATGAGCAATTAAATTTGACCAGTATTACTGATCACGAAGAGGTGTATTTAAAACACTTCTATGATTCAATTCTACCGGCATTAAATTTCAAAGCTTTACAAACTGAATCGTTAACTTTATGCGATGTTGGGGCAGGGGCAGGTTTCCCATCGCTACCCATGAAAATCGCCTTTCCGCAGTTGAAAATTACGATTATTGATTCTCTGAATAAACGAATTAATTTTTTGCAGGGATTAGTGGAACAACTCGGATTAACGGATGTAACTTTAATTCATGATCGTGCAGAGACTTTTGGGGGATTAACCAGTGAGTATCGTGAATCATTTGATATTGTCACTGCTCGGGCAGTCGCGCGCCTCTCAGTCTTAACTGAATTTTGCTTACCACTGACGAAAATTGGTGGTCATTTCATTGCATTAAAAGCGAGTCAATCTGGAGATGAATTATCCGAAGGCCAGGCAGCAATTGAAACGTTAGGCGGTTCCGTTGAGTCGGTGGTAGAATCAAGTTTACCCGTTAGTGGTGAACCTAGGACCATGATTGTAATTAAAAAGGTAACGGCGACTCCAGATAAATATCCACGTCGACCAGGAGTGCCCTTGAAAAAACCAATTCAAACAAAGAAGTAGGTGAAGAGGATGGCATCATTTTCAATTTTTGGAAATTCAGGTAATAAAAAGCATAAATCAACTAATCAAGTTGTCGAAATTAATCGGGCTGATATTACCCCTAATCGATTTCAACCACGAAAAGTATTTGATCCAGAATCTATTAAAGAACTAGCCGAAACAATTCAAGAACATGGCTTACTACAACCAATCATCCTGCGGGAGTATGAAACTGGTAAATATGAAATTATTGCTGGTGAACGCCGTTTTCGGGCCATGACCGAATTACAATGGGAAAAAATTCCATCGATTGTTGAAAAAATGAATGACAAGGAAACAGCTTCCTTAGCATTGATTGAAAACTTGCAACGGGAACAACTGACTTCGATTGAAGAAGCGCAGGCCTATCACAATTTAATGGAATTGAATGGGCTGACTCAAGCCACGCTTGCTAAAGGTATGGGTAAAAGTCAATCAGCAGTGGCCAATAAAATTCGGTTATTAAAACTGATTCCACCAGTTCAAAATGCGATTCTAGATCATCGGATTTCAGAACGTCATGGCCGTGCTTTGCTTGGATTATCTGAAGTACAACAGCGAGAAAGCTTGATGGAAATCGTTAACCGCCATTTAACTGTCAAACAAACCGAAGAGATGGTGGCCGTGTTGACTGGTAAAGCAGTGACCGAAGAAGAACCAACCTTTACTCATAAGCCAACGCCAGTTGATAAACCAAAACGAAAAAAGCCATCCACCAAGGGCCTAACCGCTGATACTCGAGTTGCCGTCAATACGATTAAAAAATCAGTTAAACTCATCAAAGATAATGGCATGAAAATCAAAACCCGTGAAGAAGATATGGGTGACCATTATCAGATTGTCATCGACATTCCAAAAAGTGTCATGGATAGTAATAAAGGCAAGCCTAAAACTAAACCTAAACCAAAAAGTCCAAAGAAGACTGATAAATCATAAGGAGGCATAAGATAATGGGATATGTGATTGCTTTAGCCAATCAAAAAGGTGGCGTCGGGAAGACGACTACTAGCGTCAATTTAGGCGCTTGCCTCGCAGAAATGAATCAAAAAGTATTGCTAATTGATTTGGATCCACAGGGTAACGCGACCAGCGGAACTGGTATTGAAAAACCAACCATCGACCAAGATATTTATGATGTCTTGATTAATGATACGGATATTAAAGATGTCATTCTTGAATCAGCTCATCCTGGGTTGGATATTGCACCAACAACAATTCAACTCTCCGGTGCTGAAATGGAATTAACTTCGATGATGGCCCGTGAAACTCGTTTGAATGACGCTATCAAAACTGTGAGTGATCAATATGATTACATTTTAATTGATTGTCCTCCATCGTTAGGCTTACTGACGATTAACGCCTTTACGGCTAGTGATTCTATTTTAATCCCTGTTCAAAGTGAATATTATGCTTTGGAAGGTTTGAGTCAATTGTTAAACACCATCAAATTAGTGCAAAAGCACTTCAATCCAGATTTGAAAATTGAAGGTGTCTTGTTAACAATGTATGACGAACGCACCAATTTGGGTCAACAAGTTAATGAAGAAGTTAAAAAATTCTTTGGTGACAAAGTTTATGAAACTATCATTCCACGTAATGTCCGCTTAGCGGAAGCCCCTAGTCATGGACTACCAATTATTGATTACGATCCACGCTCAAAGGGTTCACAAGTGTACGTTGAATTGGCTAAGGAGGTCGTCGCAGCGCATGACAAACAATAAAAAAGGG
The DNA here is from genome assembly GCF_005405445.1 of Paucilactobacillus nenjiangensis. GTDB lineage: Bacteria > Bacillota > Bacilli > Lactobacillales > Lactobacillaceae > Paucilactobacillus > Paucilactobacillus nenjiangensis. The sequence goes on along the minus strand of NZ_BJEB01000028.1, from coordinate 11,064 downwards.
CTTGGACGTGGACTGTCAGCATTGTTTGAAGAAAATGATGTTTCGGCCAACGAAGAAAACGTTCAAGAATTAAAATTAAGTAATATCCGCCCCAATCCATATCAACCCCGGAAAGCCTTCGACTCAAAAGGAATTGAAGAATTAGCGGCTTCAATTGAAAAGTCAGGGGTCTTCCAACCAATCATTGTTCGTCAGCCAGATGCTAAAATGCATCGTTATGAAATTATCGCTGGTGAACGACGGTTCCGCGCTTCTAAATCAATCGACAACAAAACCATTCCCGCCATTGTTCGTGACATGACGGATGAAGAAATGATGGAAGTTGCCGTTTTAGAAAACCTCCAGCGAGAAGATTTAACACCGTTGGAAGAAGCACAAGCGTATCAGACACTAATGGATAAATTGTCATTAACTCAGGCACAAGTGTCAGAGCGGTTAGGCAAGAGTCGTCCATATATTGCGAACTATTTGCGGTTACTGGGACTACCAAAAATGGTCAAAGAAATGCTGCAAAAAGAGCAGTTATCAATGGGCCAAGCTCGTACCTTGTTGGGATTAAAAGATAAAGACAAATTAGTCGCATTGGCGCGTCGGGTAGTTGAACAAAACTTAACCGTTCGTCAATTGGAACAATTAGTTAGTCAAATGAATGGCCAGGGTAAGAAGCATGCCAAGAAAGCTGAGAAAAAATCAGTTTATCTCAAAGCAGCTGAAAGCTCACTTCAATCACATTTTGGAACCAAGGTTTCCGTTGCTCAATCAAGTTCTAAAAAAGGTGCCGGAAAAATTGAAATCCCATATGTGTCAGATGATGATTTAACACGTATTTTGGAAATTTTAGATATCAACTTAGACTAGTCGAGGTGAAAAGTATGTATGATTTAGGCGACGTTGTGATGATGAAAAAGCCACATCCATGTGGTGCCAATGAATGGGAAATCATTCGTATGGGCGCAGATATTAAAATTAAATGTCTCGGTTGTGGACACATTGTTATGTTGTCACGCCGTGATTTTGAAAAGCGTCTCAAGAAAGTTTTGAAGAAAAAAGAACCAGATGAAGCGACTAACGACTAATTCGTTGTTTGTCGAAACCCGATTCTAATAAAAATGATTAAAGAAAGAGTGACTAACAGATGGCTTTAACAGCTGGAATTGTTGGTTTACCCAATGTTGGTAAGTCAACGCTATTTAACGCAATTACAAAAGCAGGCGCGGAAATGGCAAATTATCCCTTTGCGACAATTGATCCGAATGTGGGGATGGTGGAAGTCCCTGATGCGCGATTGGAACGAATTCAGGAATTGATTCCTGCTAAAAAAGTAGTGCCAACGACCTTTGAATTTACCGATATTGCCGGTATTGTTAAAGGTGCTAGCAAGGGTGAAGGACTAGGTAACAAGTTCCTAGAAAATATTCGCCAAGTGGATGCCATTGTCCACGTTGTGCGTGCGTTTGAAGATGACAATATCACCCACGTCAACAATAAAGTTGATCCAATCGATGATATTGAAACAATCAACTTGGAACTAGGATTTGCCGACTTAGAAACAATCGACAAACGATTGGCTAAAGTTGAAAAAGTTGCGAAGGGTAACGATAAGGAAGCTAAAGCTGAATTAGCCGTCCTGGAAAAAATTAAACCTGTCCTTGAAGCTGGGAATGCAGTTCGGACAATCGATTTTAACGAAGATGAAGAACCAATTGTTAAGGGACTCTTCTTGTTAACATCAAAACCTGTTTTATATGTAGCCAATGTGGCGGAAGATGAAATGGGCGATCCTGAAAGCAATAAATTTATGAGTCAAATCCGTGAATATGTTAAAGATGAAGGTGCCGAAGTAATTGGTGTAGCAGCGGCCAGTGAAGAAGAAATTGCTTCGATGGAAGAAGCTGATAAAGCTGAATTCTTGGAAATGGAAGGCGTTGAGGAACCAGGCTTGAACCGTTTGATTCGCGCTTCCTATTCATTGTTAGGTTTAGAGACATTCTTTACCGCAGGTGGTAAGGAAACTCGTGCCTGGACTTATCATAAAGGTACCAAAGCGCCACAAGCAGCCGGTATCATCCATTCTGACTTTGAACGTGGATTCATTCGTGCAGAAATTATGAGCTTTGATGACCTCGATAAATACGAAACTCATTCTGCTGTTCGTGAAGCTGGTCGCCTTCGTCAAGAAGGTAAGGAATACGTCATGGAAGATGGCGACATCGTAGAATTTAGATTTAATGTGTAAGAAAACAGTGCGAACTTCCGCGAATAGTCTCCGAGCATCAACGAGAATTAACGAGTTGTCAGTGGTTTACTGACGGCGAGTTAATTAAGTTGAGTGAGGAGGCTGCGGAAGAGAACACGACTGAGAACAACCATCTAACTATGGTGAATGATTAAGCGTAGCTAGACGGAAGTTGTTGAATTAAAAATCCGATTTAGGAAAACAGTGCGAACTTCTGCGAATAGTCTCCGAGCATCAACGAGTTGTCAGTGGTTTACTGACGGCGAGTTAATTAAGTTGAGTGAGGAGGCTGCGGAAGAGAACACGACTCAGAACAACGTAATAAATATCATAACTGTATCAAAAACATAGGAGCCGGAAGGGGCAATATTCGTGAGCGAAAATAATCAATCAAGAAATGCAGCAGCAGGACAAAAGCAGCGCGCACAAATGGAAAAAGATAGTGTGGCAACGCATCATGAGTTAAGTGATCAAGGCTTAACCAAGCGAAACGAAGAATTTATTTTCCAATTGGGTAAACAACTGGACGCTCAAGGTGCTAAGCCTGAGAAGAAAACACAAGCTGTTGAAGAAACTTTAACTGCTTTAATTGAAGGTCAAAAAACGGGAACCACAGCGAAACAATTATTTGGTACACCGACCGCATACGCAACTGAAATCGTTAAGGGACCAGTTCATCGCGGACCACGTGAACAAAGTAGTTATAAATTATTAGCCTTAGACAATGGCTTGATGTTCTTTAATATCTTTGCATTTATGTTTGGTTTGATGTCATTATTCTCACCAAAATCAATGGCCGCTGATCAAACTGGTACGTCAGGAATCACTGCAATTATTTTAGTTGCAGTTTCTGGTGGATTACTCTTTGCTTGGGTCACGAAAGTATTGTCACCTGCTAAAAAAGGTGAAGAAAAGAAGCCTGTTTGGTATAAAATCTTATCAGTTGTAGCAGCGTTAATCGCTTGGGTTGCCATCTACTTTGCAGCCAGCCTCATGCCAACAGTAATTAACCCAATACTTCCTGGGATTGCTTATGTTGTCTTGGCAGTGCTTGGATTCTTGGCAGATATGTATGTGCGTCGTCGTTTCAATATCGTCGGTGGTGCATTTGCTGGTGGACAAACTCAACAATCGAAAAAATAGCTTTATTTCAAAACGCATTCTTACTGAAGAGTGCGTTTTTAATTTCAATGGAGTTTTACGTTGTATGAAATGAAAAAAAGTTGGTCAAAGTAACCTAATTTCACTAATTAATGTTCGTGTTTTGCCCGATACATTAGAATTTGATTAGAGTTCGTGAAAAACATTTGACCTCAGCAACAAAGGCTAGTAAAGTGATACCAATTACAATTTATAGGAGGAATTTGTCGTGTCAGAATGGGAAACAAAGTTCGCTAAAAAGGGTTTTACTTTTGATGATGTATTGTTGATTCCAGCAGAGAGTCATGTGTTACCTAATGAAGTAGATTTGGGTGTTGATTTAACCGACAAGATTCATTTGAACTTACCATTCCTTAGTGCAGGAATGGATACCGTCACTGAAAGCTCAATGGCCATTGCCATGGCTTTACAAGGTGGTATGGGTGTTATCCATAAGAACATGACAAGTGCCGCACAAGCAGCAGAAGTGGCAAACGTGAAGGGCGTTGAACTAGGTGGTAACTTTGATAAAGCTGCTGTTGATGCTGATAACCGTCTTTTAGTTGCCGCTGCTGTTGGAGTCACTTCAGATACATTTGACCGTGCTAGTGCCTTATTAGACGCTGGTGTTGATGCAATCGTGATTGATACTGCTCATGGTCATAGTGCCGGAGTACTTCGCAAGATTGCTGAAATCCGCGAACATTTCCCAGAAGCAACTTTGATTGCTGGAAATATTGCCACTGCTGAAGGTACTCGTGCTTTATATGAAGCCGGTGTTGATGTAGTTAAAGTTGGAATTGGACCTGGTTCAATCTGTACTACTCGTGTTGTGGCTGGCGTTGGGGTTCCTCAATTAACGGCGATTTACGATTCAGCAAGTGTTGCTCGTGAATATGGCAAGACAATCATCGCTGATGGTGGAATCAAGTATTCAGGCGATATTGTTAAAGCTCTGGCAGCTGGTGGTAATGCAGTGATGCTTGGTAGTATGTTCTCAGGCACAACTGAAGCTCCTGGTGAAGTCTTCGAAGATGCTGGTAAGAAATACAAATCATACCGTGGGATGGGTTCTGTGGCTGCAATGTCACAATCACATGGCTCATCAGATCGTTACTTCCAAGGTGGCGTTAACGAAGCTAACAAATTAGTTCCTGAAGGTATTGAAGCTCGTGTGGAATATAAGGGTGATGTTTCTGACATTATCTTCCAACTGGTTGGTGGACTTCGTTCAGGAATGGGATACACTGGTGCCGGAACAGTCAAAGACTTGATTGAAAAAGCCCAATTTGTCCAAATCTCAGGTGCTGGTTTAATTGAATCACATCCACATGATGTGCAAATTACCAAAGCAGCTCCTAACTACAAATAAAGTGAATAACTCAAGAATCAGAGGATGATATCTTCTGATTCTTTTTGGGTCTTCGTCAACTGGTATTGGTGACCCAGATATTGGAACATCCTTCGGGATGTTCTTTTATTTTACAATCAAAAGGATACGAGTCCTAAAATGACTCATGTTAGTAAATCCATAGCAAGCTCTTTTCAACGTTTTTATTTTTCTGTTAATTCCTTCTATGGCTCCGTTTGAGAAAGCTGAAGAACAGCTAGCAACAACACTTGAACGATTCTTTTTTAATGTTGATATAGCTGTATCCATAGCATTCCCCATGGGAATGTAATTTTTTAATATACTTGTTAATGACTCTCCATCACGATTATGGATTGCCTGTTGAATAGCATGAGCAGTTTCATATACTTTTTTTAAAGTTGAACTTTCATTCAGGCCCAAATCAATTAAATTTTGTTGAGTCATGTATTCATTGATTCCACAAATATATTTTGTGTTGGTATCATCAATTTTATCTTGGGAAATTAAAAAATTGCGTCAGATTTTAATCTAATTTGTGGAAAATATAACACAAAGTGAACGAATAGAAACGTAAGCGTCTATTCGTCCACTAATAAATTTATAAAAAGTTTGTTGTAAAATTTAAGTTACCGATTTTTTCAATGTAAACGACCATGTTAGTCTAGTTTAGATAATAATTTGGCTTTTTCAATTGCCCCTTTCTTCCATTTATTAACGGCCTGGCGAGTGACACCATAAAAGTCGGCAATTTCACGGCCATTCATGCCTTTAACAAAGGCGCTAACTAAATAGAATTGTTGCTGCTGCGTGCAGGTCTTGTAGAGCTGTTTAAAAAAGTCGTCTTTTAATACTTGGGTGCCGATATCTTCGGAACTGTGGGGATCAATTAAGATTTCATCGATGACCTCGTGTGAGATTAACTCGTTGTCGAGTGAAAAATCTGAATGTGAGTTGAGGGCTGTTTGTTGCTTGAGTAGATCTAAAATCCGCCATTGAATTCGTTTATAGGCGTAAAGATCGAAGTCATCATGGTCTTTAGAAGGCTTTTCTGCGAACTGACAGTAGGCATTTACAAATGCGAGTCGTCCTTCCTGGACAAAATCATCGTAATTAATATTCAGTGGACTAATATGGTAATGCTTTAGGACTCCAAAAATCTTTTTTTCGTTCTCATCATTTCCTAATAATTCGAATCCGCGCTGAATTAAATCTTTTTCGTGCATGTTGTTTCTCCTTGTAAAACGATTTACCAGGCCTGGCACAATAAGAATAGCTAATCAAATAGTTAATCACAAAAACCAATATACATAAAATTAAAACCAAATGAGCAAATTTGAATATAGTTTGGTTAACATCACAAACTGTTTGGAAACAGGGGTTGCAATATGGAATGCATTTGTGTAGTTTGGTTAATTGAAAATTATTTCATACAATAAAATTTTTTTATTTGGAGGAACACATTATTTTGGAGCAGGTAGTTAATTTAGAGACGATTGGTACGCTTGAGTTAGGGAACGTTTTGGAGTCGACGACGTTGTCGTGGGAACATACATTGATCGTGTCTCAGTTTGAAAAAGCGGGTGAAATTTATTCATGGATTCTGAACAAAGATGACATACAACTTGTCGTCAAGAAACCAACACGTGAATTGGTTAGTGAATTTGCGGCATCAAATGATATTTTCGATTATCAGATGCGAGTGTTAGCAGAACTACAAAACTTTGATCATGGAATTCCATGTGTCTCGGGCGAGTATCAATTAGTGCCAACGCGTAATAAACGGAGCAAGAATACAACTTGGGTGATGGCACATCATGTTGCAACAAAAGGGGTTAGTGCGGATGATCAATTACTAACCATCATGTTTAAGAATGGTACCTCAGTTAAATTGGATATTGCGGAATCGAAATTTAATACCACTTGTAGTCGGTCGTTAGATATGGGCTCAATGCAAGTAGCTGAAGATCGACAATATAATATCTCCCATGGCACGACGAAAGAAGTGCAGTCACAGTGGGGATGCCCAAATCTCGATGAAAGTGGCCATCATACGGAAGAACACAACAAACGCCGAATTTGGACTGCTATGTTGGTCGCGATGATGCGAATCTGGTATAAAACATTATTTGGTGAAAATATGTCACAACCAGACATTGATAAATGTCTCAAAGCTATTCAGCGACCCTTTGGTGGATAATGTAAAGATTATCTAAAATTAAAAATTATTCTTAAAGATATAATAAAAACGTACACAATATCATCACGTGTATGATTTTATAGAAAGAAAGCATTATATCATTATGGTTACAAATCGGTTGACAGCTTGAAAACACTGACAGTCTGTGTGAAAATTATTACTTGAAAAAGAAAAAAATTATAACATTTTTTTGTGGGGTAAGAAATGACAGATAGCGGGAGCAATCATTCGCAACATCGACATCATAAACATCACCGCCACGGTCGCCGGAAACGGATGATCCGAAACGTGATTTTAGTGATTGTTAGTATTTTAGTTTTAACGGGAGCAGCCTTTGCAGCAGTTGCATTTAAGAACATGCATAGTGCTACCTCTAATATGTACGAAAAGTCAGGAGCAACTAAAACTCGGAGTGCTGCTAGCGCGCTGAATTCTAAAAAACCGATTTCAATTCTTTTAATGGGAACTGATACCGGGGCATTGGGTCGTAACTATAAGGGGCGGACTGATACGATGATTATCCTGACCATCAATCCTGAGACTAAGAAAACAACCATGACGAGTTTACCTCGTGATATGGAAGTTAACTTGCCTGATTATCCTGAGTATTCACCAGCCAAGTTAAATGCGGCATACGCGTATGGTAGTTCTAAAGAAGCCATCAACACTGTCCAAAAGTATTTGAAGGTTCCAATTGATTACTATGTCTTAGTTAATATGGGGGGCCTGGAGAAAGCGATTGATCAAGTTGGTGGTGTAACTGTAACTTCGCCACTAACATTTACTTATGAAGGACACAGCTTTACTTCTGGAGTATCTCAAAAGATGGATGGTGAAACAGCACTGGCATTTTCACGGATGCGACATGAAGATCCACAGGGTGATTATGGACGTCAAACACGTCAACGTTTAATTATCACCGCCTTGTTGAAACAATCAGCTAGTTACAAGACTGTACTAAATCGGACCTTTTTAAACTCAATTTCGAGTGAAATGAAGACTGATTTAACCTTTAACAATATGACCAAGCTGGCATTGAATTATCGAAATGCTGCTTCGACAGTTAAGTCTGACCATATTCAAGGAACGAGCGAGTCGATTGGTGGACAAAGCTTTGAAGTAGTTTCAAAAACAGAGTTACAACGAGTTTCAAATATCATACGTGATAATTTAGGACTGAAGCGGGCCAATTTTGGTGAATAACCGGAATTAGTTTTTCCGTTCTAAGATAAAGGACAAAATGTAATATATGTGTAGAATACAGCGAATATGATACAAATTTATTGACTTATATTTCGGTTAGCTAACCGGTTGTCAAATTAGTTCGTACCATTAATAATATAGGAATTAGCAAACAATATTTGCGGAGGAAAAAATGGACAATATGTTAGACATTCGTCGTTTGTTTTCAATCTTTAGAAAGCATTTGACTCTTATTATCTTAAGCATGGTAGGTTGCGCAGTCGTGGCCTTTGGAATAGCTGAATTTGTTGTGACTCCACAATATACGTCAACTACACAGATTTTGGTTAATCAAAAATCTGATTCTAGCGATACAACTACTGCTTACGCTAACCAGCAAGCAGATGTTCAGATGATTAGTACCTATAAAGATATCATTACAAACCAGGTGATTCTGAAAGCTGTTAAGAATGATTTAGCCAACCCGACCACAATTGTCACCCCAGCACAAAAAGCCAAGTATAAGACAGATTCATATGGTGATAAAGAACTTGTGAGTGCTGCTAAACCGGCTGTAACCAAGAATGCTGGAAAGGGATATTCTGTCACTGTTGGTGAATTGCAAGATGCAATTTCAATTAGTAATCAACAAAACTCACAGGTGTTTGCTTTATCTGTTAAGACAGATGATCCAGACAAGTCAGCAGCCATTGCCAATGGCGTTGCCAAAGAATTTAAATCAAAGATTAAAGATATTATGGAAGTTAACAATGTGACGATTGTTTCTAAAGCCGTAGCGAACAGCCAAAAGACATCTCCAAAGACAATTATTTTCATTGCTGTTGGAGTGATTATTGGGTTTATTCTAAGCGTAGGCTATGCATTGCTAGTTGAATTAACGAATACGAGTGTTCGCAATGATGAATTCCTTCAGGAACTGGGCTTGGCTAATTTGGGTAAAGTTAATCGAATTAATATGGATGCTAAAATACGAAGTGCTAATAATAGCGCACGTATTCGAGAAAATAAAACCACAGGACATCGTTCCAGATCAAGGGTGTAGGGGGAAACTAAATGGCAATTTTTAAAAGAAAAAATAAAAAAGAGCTTTTCAATGACACGATGACCAATGGAGTCATGCTGATTACCGAAGTAGAGCCTAAAGATGTAGTATCGGAACAATTTAGAACAATACGAACCAATGTCGAGTTTTCAGCAGTGGATCAGGAATATAAAACATTAATTTTTACTTCATCTAGTGTCAGTGAAGGTAAGTCTACGGTCTCCGCTAATACTGCTGTTACTTGGGCACAACAAGGTAAACGGGTATTATTTATTGATGCTGACTTGCGTCGCCCAACTTTACATTCTACTTTTGGTGTCTCAAATACATTAGGACTTACTAACGTATTGACGAATACTGATATTGATTATCACTCAGCGATTCAATCTACAATAGTTGAAAATCTTAGTATTTTGACCAGTGGTCCAGTACCTCCTAATCCTTCAGAATTGTTGAATTCAGATCGAATGAAAAAATATATTGAAGCACTGAAGGCAGAGTACGACTTGATTATTTTTGACGTTCCCCCAATGTTGCAAGTGACTGATACCCAAATTATGGCAGCGTACGTTGATGGCGTGATTTTAGTGGTTCGAAAAGGTGTTGCACAACAAAAAGCTGTTTCGCGGTCAATTGAATTGTTAGAAATGGTTCATGCCCACTTACTTGGCTATGTTATGAATGACGTTGCCAGCCGGAACGGTTATGGCTACGGTTATGGCTATGGCTACGGAGATACAAAATAAAGTAGTAGAATTGTCGCAAATGTTTTTGTTATTTCAAAATTTAAACACATAAAAGTTGTTTCATAAACGATACAAATCGTATAGAATTTATTTTATATATTAGTAGGAGAAAAACTCACATGATTGACTTGCATTGTCATCTTTTACCAGGCATTGATGATGGATCAAAAAATATGGAAACATCACTTAGACTTGCTAAAGAAGCAGTTGAAAATGGGATTACTCATGCCCTACTAACCCCCCATCATATGAATGGGGTATACATAAATCATAAAAGTGATGTAATTCAACTAACGGAAAAGTTTCAGAAAGCAATTAATGAGGCAGGTATTGGATTAACAGTCTTTCCAGGACAAGAAGTTCGTATCAATGGTGATTTATTGCAAGCACTAGATGATAATGACATTTTATTTGCTGACGATGGAAACCGATATCTAATGCTGGAGTTTCCGGATGACGACGTTCCGACATACACAACTGACATGATTTATCAATTACAAATGAGAGGAATTGTCCCAATCATTGTGCATCCTGAGCGCAACACAAAAATTATGAAACATCCAGAAATAATGTATCAATTGTTAGAAAAGGGATGTTTGTCTCAAATAACTGCTAGCAGTTATGTTGGAACTTTTGGAGAAAAAGTTGAAACATTTAGTAAACAATTGATTAGCACAGGTCAAGCGTATGTTTTTGCCTCTGATACGCATGACTTGCCAGGCCGAAAGTATGAAATGAAAGAAGCATTTGAAAAGATGAAATCTGAGTTTGGCGAGAGTCTAGCCAATGAATATAAAGAAAATGCTAAGTTTATCATTAATGGCGATATAGTTGTACCACATGCGGTACAATCAACACAAACTGTCAAGAAGAGGAAAAAGTTATTCGGGTTATTTTAAATCTTTGATTAGTTAGAATTTTGCTTTGGAGGCCAATAAATGAAAGTTATAGAAAATCAAACAGTCAATCGAGTCAGTTATAAGGGAGAAACGTATCATCAAAGTATTGGTGAACCAGTTAATTCGGGTAGCGTCAAGAATCTTGTGTAAAAGAAATGCCTTCGTACATATAATATGTATCTAACTTAAATAAATGATGCTTCCAAGGTGTCCTGGAGTCCTTTGAACC
>NZ_BJEB01000027.1 GCF_005405445.1 Paucilactobacillus nenjiangensis | reverse complement strand
TTCCTTTCGTTAGATAGGGGTCAGGCTATCTTCTATTTTTGTACAATTTTACTTGATAATAGAAAATGGCACCAGTAGAAATTCACAAAGTGAATCTCTATCAGTACCAAATATTGTAGAACCAAAATCCATTCACTTGCTGTTGTGAATGGATTTTTTTGTTTATTTACATGTTAACGTTAATTTATTCTAAATTGGAATAAGATATTTTCACCTAAATAAATTTTCAGATACAATGGGGTTATTAATAATAATCGAGGACAGATAATGGATATTCAAAAGCTAAAAGCATTCGTCGAATTGACTGAGACCAATAGTTATACTGAAACAGCTGAACATTTATTTACTACACAAGCAACAATTTCGAAACAAATAATGTCGCTAGAAAAAGAATTGGGCATTAAATTATTTAGTCGTGAGCACCGAACGATTGAAATCACAGATGAAGGCGAATTAGTTTTAGAATATGCCAAACAAATTGTTGCGTTAAAAGATGAAATGTACGAAAAAATCAGTGAGCATAAACGGAACATTCACTTGATTTGGTTATTAAAACAATTCCATCTATTTCTAATTACCATGCTCTAGAATTAATTAGTGAATTTCATCAAGCACATCCAGAAATCACCTTACATTTATCTGAGGCAGAAAGCTATGAATTGATTCCGGCATTACAAAATGGTAGTGCAGATGCTGTGTTTATGCGCATTTTTGATATGGATGAATCTGAGTTTGAGGTGGCTAGTGGCGAAGAAGATAAATTTGTCGTGGTGGTACCAAAGCAACATCGGCTTGCTGGTCAAACTGCAGTTACAATGCAAGATCTGAAAGCAGAAAATTTTTTGATGTTGGGCAAAGAAACTAATCTATACGACCCAGTTATGAAGTTGATTAATCAAGCTGAATTTACACCTGAAGTGATTTATGAAGGGCGCCGAATTGATTTAGTTTTAGAGTTAGTTAACAAAGGCATGGGAATTTCGATTGTAATGGACAAAACTGTTAATCTGAAGGAATATCCACAAGTCGTCAAAATTCCACTAATACCTGAAGTTACTAGTCGCTTGGCTTTTGTACGTCGAAAAAATGACCATTCTGTAGCTAGTGAACAAATTGGACAGTTCTTTCAAACACATGCTAAATTTAATTAATTCCAAATTGGAATAGGGCAATTGCAACTCGTGCTAATATTTTAACCATACAAACAACTGAGCATTTTTCCAAAAAAAAAAGCCGTGATTTTATAATCGCGACTTATTTATTCAACTAATTATTCGCTAGCTGAGCTTGATGAATCTGAGCTGCTTGATGAGCTAGTAGAACTTGATGAAGTGGATGAACTTGTTGAGCTTGATGAAGATGATGATGTTAGATAATCATCAAGAATGCTCTTCAAGTCATTGTCCTTAATTGAAACATTACCCTTCTTCAAGACTTTTGAAACAACATTGTGTAACTTAGTGCTGTTGTTCATGTTTGAAGTGATAATTTGATCTTTCAACTTAGCACGATTTGATTTTTCAGTACCCTTGTTTGGATGCTTGATCATGTAGATAACTTCATAACCATCACTTGTTTTAACAGGTTCTGCACTGTATTCGCCAGTCTTCAATTGGAAGGCGGCCTTACGATATGCGCTTGCTAAAGTAGTGTCAGTGTTATCAAAGGCTGATAATTTACCACCAGTACTTGCAGTTGTTGTATCAGTTGATTTGCTCTTGGCAAGTTTCTTGAATGTTGACCATTTCTTATCTGACGAAGCTGAATTTAATTCATCAATGACAGATTGAGCGTCATCTTTACTTGATACTAAGATGTGAGCAGTTGTAACTTCTGGTTCAAACTTCTTCCATTGCTTGTCGATTTGAGCTTGAGTGATCTTGCTGTAATCTTTGACAGCTTCTTTAAGAAGTAAGTTAGAACGGATTTGTTCTTTCAAACTTGAAGCAGTCATACCACTTTGTGAAAGAACACTGCTAAATGATGAACCATATTGTGCTTTATAAGCATTATATTCTTTGGTAACTTCTGATTTTTTAACGTTATCGCCGTATTCTTTTTCAAGAACCTTGTTTAAAATCATTTGTTGGAGGACTTGTTTACCACTAGAAGTACTCTTCATGCTGCTGTAATAAGCACTTTCTGTAATTTTACCCCCGCTAGTAGTGGCAACAGCTTTGTTACCACAGGCAGCAAGCGGAATCATAATTACAAGTCCCGCTAAAATTGCAAGCCATTTTTTCATTTCGAAAACACATCCATTTCTTTTATATTGTAATACTAAAAAATCTCACCTAGATAATATACCACACTCACCAATTTATGTTTGGAATCCAGAGAAAAGTTTAAAGAAAATTCATAAGTTATTCATAATCTAAATGGATAAATTACCACTAAAAAAGTCGAACCAAGTCGACTTTGATAGGTTTATTTAAGGGTTCCAAATTTTTCCGTTTCTTTTTCGATTCTTGCTTGTGCTTCCGCAATCCGTTTCAAAGGAACTTCATTTTTATGATTGAAATCTTCCACGGATTGGTTGATGGAATCAATTGTTGGTTGGGCTTCTGCCATTTTGTCATTTAAATTGTGTAACGACTTAGAGAGGTTAGTAGAAGCTTTCACTAGTTGCTTGATATCGTTGACGAAACTTGTAAACGGTGCGAATATTTTTTTCATAGGCTTACTCCATATGATCAATGATTGACTGTTGAATCCTGGTGTAACTTTCATCATTATATTTTTTGGAATTATCTTGGAAAATTATCTTAAAGTTGTCATCCGTGTAGCGAGGTACTAAATGAAAATGTGAATGGAAGACGGATTGATAAGCGAGTTCACCGTTGTTATTCATCACGTTCATAGCCTTAATGTTGGGATTAGAAGCTTTGACTGCACGGGCAATCTTTGGAATCCGTGAAAAAACAGCACTTGCTAGGTCTTCATCATAGGCAAATAAATCGGGAACATGTTTTTTAGGAATCACTAACGTGTGTCCAGGGGTGCCTTGAGAAATATCAAGAAAAGCTTTCACCACGTCATCTTCATAGACCGTATAACTAGGAATTTCACCAGCTACAATTTTACAGAAAATACAATTTTCATCCATTATAAATCCTTCTTTCCATTGCTTGTTTGTGCTTAGTATACAAAATATTTCGACTATCTGCACCTTTTTCTGCATTTTGCTGATATGCTATAATGAACCCAAATTAGAAAATGAATAAATAGAGGATTTAACATGACCTTAAGAGTTGAAAATATTGTGGGAGGTTACTCCCAAGTTCCAGTTTTAAAAGATGTGAGTTTTGATGTGAATGATGGTGAATTAGTCGGATTAATCGGGTTGAATGGGGCTGGTAAATCGACTACTATTAATCATATTATTGGTTTATTAACGCCATTTAAAGGGCGGATTTCGATTGATGGCACGAGCATCATGGATGACGCTGAAAAATATAAAGCACAGATTGCTTATATTCCAGAAACACCAATTTTATATGACGAATTGACTTTAAAAGAACACTTAGAATTGACAATTACCGCCTATGGTCTAAACAGTGATGCCGCCTGGGCAAAGGCGAACCATTTACTAAATATTTTTCGACTAGACAATAAGTTAGAATGGTTCCCAGCCAATTTTTCCAAGGGGATGAAGCAAAAAGTCATGATTACCTGTGCTTTTATGACTGATGCCAAATTATTCATCGTCGACGAACCATTCTATGGCTTGGATCCAATTGCGGTCCATGATTTATTGTTGGAAATTGAAAAAGTTAAAGCAGCAGGGGCAGCCGTGTTGATGTCAACACACGTCTTAGATACTGCAGAAAAGTATTGTGATAAATTTGTGCTGCTTGCTGACGGTCAGGTCAAAGCCGATGGAACGTTAGACGAGTTGCGCGCACTTAGTCATGGTGAAAATCAAACACTAGATGATATCTATTTAGCATTAGCAAAGGAAAATGATAATGAGTAAATTATTTCAAACTCGATTACAAGCTCATTTTTCAATGCTATTTAAGTATTGGAAATTGGTGTTTAATGACCATTTTGTAATCGCGTTATTCTTCATGTTTGGGGCGTTAGCGTATGGCTACTCTCAAGCATTAGACAAAATTAAATCACCGGTCTGGTGGGGCAAACCATTAGCTTTAGTCGTATTATTACTGATTGTTCAACTCGGTCGATTAGCTACGTTGGTGGAAAAACCTGATCCAGTCTTTTTGCTACCACAAACAAAGAAAATTAATCGTTATTTGAATCATGCTCGTAACTACAGCCTGCTCATGGCTGAATTAATTACAATTACCTGTTTTGCGGTTTTATCACCATTTTTAGCTGTCGGAGTGGGCATGAATACCACTTCCATTATTTTGCTTGGAATCTCGATGATTGGTCTTAAATTAATTTGGATGAATTGGTCGGTGGTAGCTTTATTTGACCGAAAGTGGCAACGGAGTGCTTACGATTTCAATGCTAAATGGCTTGATCCAGCGTTGCTGATTGTCATTGGCTTGTATTTAAGCTCAGTGATGACAGTAGTAATTACTATTATCGTGGGTGCATCGTCATTTTACTTAATTTCAAATACGCAAAAAAGTAATGTACTCGATTGGCGTACTGCGGTTAATCAAGAAGCTACCCGAATGCAACGCATTTACCGATTCTTCAATATGTTTACCGACGTTCCATCAGTTCAAGGCACGATTCATCGTCGCCGGTACCTGGATTGGATTATAAAATTACTTGGTAATCAAAAAACTACCTATGGTTATTTATTTTCAAGAGGACTGGTCCGTGGGGCGGATATTAGTGGTCTAATTGCCAGATTGACGATTGTGGGGATGCTGATTGTCTTTTTCATTCCGCAAGGTTGGCTAAACGTCATCGTTTTTGGATTGTTTATTTACTTAGTGAGCGTTCAGTTGATTTCGTTATATGGACAATTTGATAATTCAGTCTTTGTTCACATCTATCCAGTCACCGAAACTGAAAAGCAAACAGAATTTAGATTGATTGCAACCAAGGTCTTGGTCGTAGTGACAGTCTGTCTGTTGGTCGGTAGTATCACCCAAAAACCAGATTGGATGATGATGGGAATTAAATTTGTGCTCGGAGTAGTTGAAGTTGGAGTACTTTCTACGGTATATTTAAAGGGTCGGATACAATCAAAAGCTTAAGCGAGGAAAACAATGAGAGTTAGAAACAAACCGTGGGCATTACCAATGATTGAAAAGAACCCACAATTAATCACCGCAGATGCAACTAATTTTGGTGGTCACTGGGATGAAAAGTTTGCGAAGAAACAACCAATTCATATTGAAGTGGGGATGGGGAAAGGCCAATTTATTATTGGTATGGCTAAAGCACACCCAGATATCAACTATATCGGTATTGATGTTCAAGTTTCTGTTGCCGCAGTTGCATTACGCGCTGCGTTGGAAGAAGAACAACAACTGACTAATTTATTTTTAGTTGCCGGGGATGGTGAAGACCTCACCGAATACTTCAATGATGGTGAAATTGATCAGTTATATTTAAATTTCTCTGATCCATGGCCCAAAACGCGTCATGAAAAACGACGCTTAACTTATAAAACGTTCTTGGATACGTACAAACGAATTCTACGCCCAGAAGGACGAATTGAATTTAAAACTGACAACCGTGGCTTGTTTGAATTTTCATTAACGAGTCTCAATAATTACGGTATGATTTTCGAAGGTGTTTGGTTAGATTTACATGACAGTGACGAAAACGAGGGTAATGTTGAGACTGAATATGAACAAAAGTTTAGTGCTAAAGGTCAACCAATCTACAAATTAGCTGCCCGTTTTCAGAAAAAATAAAAAGTCGATTTCAGCTGAAATCGGCTTTTTGTGTGCTTGGACTAAACTTAGTCTTTTTAAATGTAATTCAATAATTGAATTGATTAGTGTTGCGTTAATAATGGATCGAATAATAATCCTGAAGGATTTGCCAGCAGCGGTGAAATTATTGTTACTGGTTTACCAGTTATAATAAGAGTTATCTTTGAGACATTTTTGGATCAAAGTAATCTCCACCGCGTTCCCTGGCAATAAATCCGAAAGATTATGTTTCTATACTTGGTTCATTTTGAGTACAGTACCAGTGCCACTTTAACTAGTCGAATTGAGCCGTAGTTAAATCGACAACGGAAGTAAGTATCAAGTAGGAATTAATAAAGGAATGTGAGTACTAAACTCGGTTCATTTTAAGCACAGTACCAGTTTGGGCATCTGTTAAAAATTCGTAAGTGACAATGTCGTTGTCTTCATAACGAGAAATCCCGCCTTTATAGGCATAGGTCTCAAAAGCAAAGTTATGGAAATGAATAGGGGTACTTTCAATCCAGGAACCTTCAATAGGACCTTCTTTTTTAAATTGTTTTTTGATTTTACCAAGGATATCAGTCGCTGAGAGATTCTTATCAGCAATTTTTTTGCCTGCAATGTAACTAGTTGCAGCAAGGGCAGCGATGCCTAAATTTATTCCAAGTCGTTCAATTGGAGAAATTGATTTCGTCATAATAATTGCCTCGCTTTACTTTTATAGTTAGGATTTAAACCTCATTCGATTATGACTGATTTAAGAAAAAAATGCAAAAGTAGTGAATTTAAAAAATAATCTTGTATAATGATATCTTAGACAGTAATTAGAGGGGAGATTCATCATGGAAAAATTACCTAAAGTAGATAAAGAAAAACTCTTAACACAAATTGCAGATGGTAAATATATGTTATTCTTTAGTGCCGATTGGTGCCCAGACTGTAACTTTATTAAACCTCGCATGCCTGAAATTGAGGCAGAATACCCTGAATACAAGTTCTTGGCAGTTGATCGTGATGAAAATATCGACTTAGCAGTTGAATTAGATGTCTTTGGAATCCCTAGTTTCATTGCTTTCGAAGATGGCAAAGAACAAGGACGATTTGTTAACAAAGACCGTAAAACTAAAGAACAAGTTGAAGAATTTGTAAATGCTTTATAATATTTAAACAAATAAGTAAGTCAAAATGGCGGCTACCGTCATTTTTTTGTGAGAAAGGGAATAATAATGTTAATAGCAAGTTATAATCGGAAAGTTTTGGGAGATATTCTAGTCGTTGTGGTTGATCAAGACGGCGAGGAACAAGTGACTGAAGTCAAAAATAATGTGGCAATTATCAAAGATGTTGAAAATGACCGTGTATTAGGTTTTAATTTCTTGAATGTCAGCCAAATATTGGGTGAGATCGAAGTTAATGGTCAAGTATTTTTAACACAAGAACAAGTGGAAAAATTAAATCAAGTTTTGCGTGATAACGAGATTACTGCAGAACTTGAATTTGATGATAGTCCTAAGTTCGTTGTTGGCCACGTTGAATCTCTTGAAGAACATCCAAATTCTGATCACTTGCATATTACTAAAACCAGAGTTGATAACAATCAAGAAGTGCAGATTGTTTCAGGCTCACCTAATATTGCTAATGATATTAGAGTTGTAGTGGCTAAAGTTGGAGCAATGATGCCAAGTGGATTAATCATTTTCCCAGGCGAATTGCGCGGTGTGGCAAGCAATGGTATGATTTGTTCAGGTCGTGAGTTAGAAATTAAAAACGCACCACAGAAACCAGGTGCATTGATTTTACCAAATGACTTCCAAGAAGTGGGACAACCATTTGATTTTAAGTTGGGCGATCTACTATTTCAGTAGGCGCTTTTTTCTTGTAATGAGGTGAAATGAAGATGACAGACAAATATGATGGGCCATCTTTTTCAAGAGCTAATCATGAAAACAAAAATTCAGAAACTGGCTATGAAACAAAGTCGGGTGATTTTTTGAGCACTTATGTACCGCCCGTAATGAAAAAAGAAAAATTCAAAAACAAAACTAATTTTAGAATGCTCGAAAGACGTTTATACAAACGCCCAGAAGATTATTACATTGTGGTTGATGATGAATCAACTGATTCAAAAGTAACATCGGCACGTGAAGAATCGGCAACAAATGTTAAAGAAACCGTTAAACGTGATAACAAACAGGCCCTAGGACACTCATTAAGCGATATTCTAGAGACTGAGAACCAGGCTCAAAAAAAGTTAAAAATATTTAATCAGAATAATTAAAGTCTTTTGAAAGAGGGAACTCGGGATGGATAAGAACACAGTATATTACTTTGTAGGGATTAAAGGCTCAGGCATGAGCGCACTTGCATTGGTACTTCATGACAAAGGGTATCAAGTAGAAGGGTCAGATATTGATCAATATACTTTTACTCAACGTGGCTTGGAACAAGCCGGTATTAAAATTTATCCTTTTGATCCAAAAAATTTGCATGAAGGACAAACTGTGATTGCTGGGAACGCCTTTCCTGCAACACATCCTGAAATTTTACAAGCCAAAAGTTTAGGCTTAAAAACATATCGTTATCACGAATTTTTAGCTCAACTAATTGAAGGCTATACAAGTATTGGTGTCGCTGGTGCGCATGGTAAAACCAGCACATCTGGTCTATTAGCACATGTCTTAAGTGGTGTTGCACCAACGAGTTATTTGGTTGGAGACGGTAGTGGTAAAGGCCGTCCTGACGCACGCTTCTTCGTGTTTGAAGCTGATGAATATCGTCGCCATTTTGCCGAATATCGTCCAGATTATGCTATTATGACGAACGTCGATTTTGATCATCCCGATTATTATAGTGGTATTGAAGACGTCTTTGATGCATTCGAAGGCTTTGCTGGTCATGTTAAAAAAGGAATCTTTGCATGGGGTGAGGATGAACATTTACGTAAATTAAAAGTTGATGTACCTGTTTATTATTACGGTACTGAAGAAAATGATGACATCCGTGCGACTAATATCAAACGCTCAACTAACGGTTCAACCTTTGATGTGTACTACCGTGATGAATTCTTAGGTAATTTTGCAATTTCATTATTCGGTCAACACAATATTTTGAACAGTTTGGCCGTGATTGGTGTTGCTCATTTTGAAGATATTGATTTAGATGAAATTAAGGAAGAATTGCTTTCATTCCAAGGGGTTAAACGTCGCTTTAGTGAACGTGATGTTGCGGATATGGTGATCATTGATGACTATGCCCATCATCCATCTGAAATTCAAGCAACATTGGATGCAGCCCGTCAAAAATATCCAGACAAAGAAATTGTGGCAGTTTTCCAACCACATACGTATACCCGAACATTGGCATTGTTAGATGATTTTGCGGCCAGCTTGAATTTAGCTGATAAAGTTTACTTAACTGATATTTTTGGCTCCGTTCGCGAAGACGCTGGTAAAGTCTCTAGTGCTGATTTAGGTGCAAAAATTACCAAAGGTGGAGAAATCCTCAAATTGGATAATATGTCACCATTATTAGACTTCCATAATGACGTAGTGGTCTTTATGGGGGCAGGCGATGTGCAAAAGTATGAACGTGCTTATGAAGAATTACTCAGCAATATTACACCTAAAAATAATTAATCATTAAGAAAATATTAAGATGAGATTTTCACGTAAATAGTGAGTCTCATTTTTTTATTTGACCAATGTTGATGTATAAGCCTGTAGTGAGATTGTTAGCTTTTTGATTATGGATTAATTCGGAATAAATTACTTGATTAAAACCGTGGCGTTAGCTAAGATGTTCATTACAGAAGAAAAAATAATTTGTAATTTTAAAGGAGAAGTGAGATAGATGAACAACCCTAACGGTGATTATTCTGATTCAAGGCGGGTGGTAAATGCCGACGCCGGATTAAATCGATTTATGACGAAAATGTACGGACACATGGCACTGTCAGTCTTGGTTTCAGCAGTGACTGCCTTTATCTGTTCGTTCTACACCAGTAGCATTACCACATATTTAGCACAACATGGTGCGATGATGTGGTTGCTATTCTTGGTTCCAGTTGGACTTTCAATGGGAATTAGCTTTAAGGCAACGCGCAATTATGCAGCTAGCTTTACGATGCTGATGGCAATGGCGATAATTTACGGATTTATATTCTCGATTATCAGTCTGGCATATACTAGTGCCAACATCGCTGCAGCCTTCTTATCAGCTTCGGCAGTCTTTATCTCAATGACGGCTTATGGTGCTGTTACAAAACGGGACTTAACCAAATTTGGAACACATGCGCGTGCCGCATTGATTGCATTAATTATCGCTAGTGTGATTAACTTGTTCCTACAAAGTCCAGCAATCACTTATATCTTTTCGTACATTGCAGTTATCATCTTTACCGTTTTAACTGCTTACGATACACAAAATATGAAACGGATGTATCTACAATATGGGTCACAAGTTTCAGTTGGTGGGTTAGCCGTGATGGGTGCCTTACAACTATACTTAGACTTCATTAACATCTTTATCAGCTTGCTCCAAATCTTTGGAATGGGCGGCAGTCGCGACTAATAATTAGATTTCAAACAAAAAAGCAGCCAGATGACTGCTTTTTTTGTTACAATTGATAGTAGATTAAGTTAAAGTCGGGAGAAAATAATGTCAAAAAAAGTATTACTAATTGATGGAAATAGCGTCGCCTTTCGCGCATTTTTTGCGCTGTTTCAACAGGTGGATAAATTTGTAAATCAAGATGGTCTCCATACCGGAGCGATTTTTGGGTTCAATAAAATGTTAGATATTGTGTTAGATGAGGTTAAACCTGACTATGCGCTGGTTGCTTTTGATGCTGGGAAAACTACCTTTAGAACTGAAATGTTTTCAGATTATAAGGGTGGCCGTTCAAAGACACCATCAGAACTGTCTGAACAAATGCCGTACATTAAGAAGTTAGTTCAAGCCCATGGGATTGCGACATATGAACTGCCTAACTACGAAGCCGACGACATTATTGGTACTTTAGCTAAAGAGGCTGGTACCACCGGCTTTTCAACTACGATTGTTACCGGTGATCGTGATTTAACGCAATTGTCGACTGACAATGTGACGGTCTCGGTCACTAAAAAGGGTGTGACTGAGGTTGAAAATTACGATCCAGCTCACGTGATGGAAAAATATGAACTTACACCTGGCCAAATTATCGACATGAAGGGCTTGATGGGCGATACTTCAGATAACTATCCTGGAGTAACTAAAGTCGGTGAAAAGACCGCTATCAAGCTCTTGAAACAATATGGCACTATTGAGGGTATCTATGACCATATTGATGAATTTAAAGCCAGCAAGATGAAAGAACATTTGATTGATGATAAGGATTTAGCTTATCAAGCAAAAAAATTGGCCACAATCAATCAAGATGCACCCTTGGAAATTAAGTTAGCCGATATTGAATTTAAGGGAATTCAAACAGAAGATTTAATCCAACTGTATCAGCAATTAAATTTTAAATCATACCTAGCCAAATTAGATGGCGAACAAACGACGCTCGATTTAGATCCTGAAATTAGTGCGATTGAGTTCACGGTCTTAACTCAGGACAATTTAAGTGAAGTGGCACAATTTGATGATGAAATCACGTTGTACGTAGAGATGCCAGACAGTAATTATCATACCTCTGACTTTGCTGGCTTTGTCATCGGCAATCAAGGCAAGTGGTATGTCAGTCGTGACATCGAGCTACTACAATCTACAGCATTAAAAGCTATTTTAGAAAGTACCACAATTAAAAAGAACGTCTTTAACGCCAAGGCGATGACCGTTGGGCTCAATCGCTTGAATATTCAGCTCAATAATCCAGATTTTGATTTATTGTTGGCCTCATATCTTTTAGATACGAATGATAACAGTGATGACCTTGGACAAGTTGCACATGAACATGGTTTCATGGATGTACAATCCGATGAAGAAGTGTATGGCAAAGGGGCGAAGTTTGCGATTCCTGGTGATACAGAATTGTTTGAACATTTAGCTCGCAAAGCTCATGCCATTGATTCGTTACATGAAAAACTGTTTGCTGAATTGGAAACGAATGAACAAACAGCCCTTTACCGGACAATTGAGTTACCACTTTCTGATGTCTTAGCGAAAATGGAAATTCGTGGTATTCATGTGAATGCCGATACGTTGCAATCGATGGGAAGTAAGTTAATCGAGCGACTCAGTGAAATGGAACAATTGATATATCAAGAAGCCGGTGAAGAATTCAATATTAATTCACCCAAGCAACTGGGTGAAATCCTATTTGAAAAAATGGGCTTACCAGTGGTCAAGAAAACTAAGACTGGTTATTCAACGGCCGTTGATGTCTTAGAAAAGCTCCGTCCAGATGCACCAATTGTGGACAATGTCCTGCAGTATCGTCAAATTTCGAAGTTACAATCGACCTATATTGAAGGCTTACTCAAGGTGATTCATTCAACAGATCAAAAAGTCCACACTCGTTATTTGCAAACCTTAACTCAAACCGGTCGGTTATCATCAGTTGATCCTAATTTGCAAAATATTCCAATTCGTTTGGAAGAAGGCCGCAAAATTCGGCAAGCATTTGAACCAAGTCATGAAGGTTGGGAGATTTTCTCATCCGATTATTCGCAAATTGAATTGCGTGTCTTGGCACATATTACTGGCGATAAGAATCTCCAAGAAGCGTTCATCCAGGATGAAGATATTCATGCCAGTACTGCCCGTCGAATTTTCAAATTAGGTCCTGATGTTGAAATTGATCGTAACTTACGTCGGCAAGCAAAAGCCGTCAATTTTGGTATTGTGTATGGTATCAGTGATTTCGGTCTGGCACAAAATATCGGAATTACTCGTAAGCAAGCTAAAGCGTTTATCGATACGTACTTTGAAGAATTCCCTGGGGTAAAGCAATACATTGACGATATCGTTGAACTGGCCCACAAGCAAGGCTATGTTGAAACATTGACCAACCGTCGTCGTTATCTACCAGACATCCATGCGAAAAACTTTAACTTACGTTCATTTGCTGAACGGACTGCCATGAATACACCAATTCAAGGGAGTGCTGCGGATATTATCAAAATCGCAATGATTAAGATGGAAGACGCATTAAAGGATACTGGCTTACAAGCTAAGATGCTGCTACAAATACATGATGAACTAGTATTTGAAGCTCCAGCAGAAGAAATTGCTACATTAGAAAAATTAGTACCAAGCGTCATGGACTCTGCAGTCTCATTGGATGTGCCTTTGAAAGTTGAAAGTGCCCATGGCAAAACTTGGTATGAAGCTAAATAAATTCGTTCACTTTGGGAGAGAAGAATATGCCTGAATTACCAGAAGTTGAAACTGTTCGTCGTGGTTTAATCAAAATTGCCAAAGGTCGTAAGATTATTGGTATCGACGTACACTACCCACAAACAATCACTAATGATGTTGAAATGTTTAAAGAAGCTTTAATTGGCCAAACAATTGAAGATATTAACCGCCGTGGAAAATATTTACTGTTTCGTTTCAGTAATCAATTAACTATGATTTCGCATTTACGGATGGAAGGAAAGTATTTCGGGATCCCGGAAGGCGAAGTACCTCGCAAACATACACATGTTGTTTTCCATCTAGATGACAACACGCAGTTATGCTATAACGATACGCGTAAATTTGGTCGGATGACGTTAGTCGAAACAGGCGAAGAATTAAGCTATGCCGGGTTGAAAACGATTGGGCCTGAACCGACAGACAAAGATTTTACGCTTGAGTATTTTAAAGACATTGTACACAAAGGACGTCGAGAGATTAAACCATTTTTGCTAGATCAAAAAGGCGTTGCTGGATTGGGTAACATTTACGTTGACGAAGTTTTATGGATGAGTCAAATTCATCCGGAAGAACATGCCAATAATTTAACTGACCAACAGATTACTCGCCTCCGCGAAAACATCATCGATGAAATTGCGATTGCCACTGAGCATCATGGTACTACGGTGCACTCGTATACCAATGCGTTTGGTCATGCGGGTGATTTTCAAAATGAGTTACATGCATACGGTCGCGTTGGCGAACCTTGCGAACGCTGTGGAACCAAGTTAGTGAAGATTAAAGTGGCGCAACGTGGGACGACTTTTTGTCCTCATTGCCAACAATTGAGTGAGGAATAAGCATGACGACTATGGTCCTGGGATTGACAGGTAGTATTGCCACCGGTAAATCGACTGTCAGTGCATTTTTTCGAGAATTAAATATTCCAGTGATAGATGCTGATTTGGTTGCCCGTGAGGTGACTGAACCGCATTCTTTAGGCTTACAGCGGATTGCAGCTTACTTTGGCGAGAAAGTTTTAAATCCTGATGGGACAATGAATCGCGGGTATCTTGGCCAACGTGTTTTTGGCAATCCAGCGGAGCTAAAGGTGCTAACCAACATCACAGCGCCATTAATTCGGGTCGCCATTATTGATGAATTAGCTGCCTATAAGGTCAAACAAATTCCCTTAGTGGTGTTAGACATGCCGCTATTATATGAACAACATTACGAGACAGTTGTCGATCAGGTGATGGTCGTTTGTACGACTGAAGAACAACAATTAAATCGCTTGATGCAACGCAACGGATTAACACAAGTTGCCGCTCAACAGCGCATTGATTCGCAAATATCAATTGCTAAAAAAATTAAGTTAGCTGATGTGGTGATTGATAATACTGGGGATGTTGCCGAAACAAAGCGTCAAGTGGTAAAATGGCTTGAAGAACAATCGTTTAGAAATGAGGAGTGACGAACATGCATTGTCCCAATTGCGGCAATAATAATTCGCGCGTGGTTGATAGTCGACCAACCGAAGATGGCAGCATCAGACGCCGTCGAGAATGCGAAAACTGTAATTACAGATTTACGACTTTTGAACGCATCGAAGAAACTCCGATATTAGTCGTCAAAAAAAATGGCGACCGAGAAGAATTTAACAGTAAAAAAGTTCTCGCCGGGGTAGTTCGGTCTGCAGAAAAACGGCCTGTGACCATGGAAAGTATGACCTCCTTAGTCAGTCGCGTAGAGACAAGTGTTCGCGGCTTAGGTGAAAATGAAGTGTCCAGTACTGCCATTGGTGAATTCGTGATGAATGAACTGAAAGACTTAGATGAAATTGCCTATATTCGCTTTGCCAGTGTTTATCGGCAGTTTAGAGATATGGATGATTTTATGTCCGAATTAAAGAAAGTTATGAAAGACTAAAATTAGATTGGAGGAGCCGTCGTGGTCAATCAAATTCAAAGAATTAAGCCACATACTGGTTTCGTCGTTTCGTTAGCAGCTGATTTTAGTGCTTTTTCTGAACAAAATTTTACCAATCTCTATCAACCAATTATTGGTGCAAATGCGTTTGCACTTTTTTTTGCGTTACAAACAAATGTTGAGGCGCACCCAATGCTTTCAAAGCGAGTGGGCCATACTAAATTATTAAATCGATTAAACTTTGATATTGATCAATTAACCGAAGCACGTGCCAGGTTGGAATCTGCTGGTATGTTAAAAACGTTCGAAACTACTGATTCTCTTGGTGAGGCAGTGGTGTATGAATTGCAGCCCACGTTGACGGTCCATCAATTTAATAATGATGATTTATTGAGTGTGTTACTGTTGGAAGCAATTGGGGATGCAGATTATACCGCTTTGATCAATCAAGCAACTCAATATCAATTGAATACGCGTGATTTAAAACAAACCACTCAAAGCTTTTTTGGCTCATATCATGTCGCGCAAAGTGAAGTTGAACAAGTACCGGATGTCATTCAAGAGAGTCGGCAAAAGTTTGTGATTTCTGATAATGCACAGCCTCAAATTGCCGATAGTAAATTTGATTTTCAATTATTACTTAATTTAGTTGATCAACAACCAATTCGAATTGATGGTGTTGAAAAGCATCAACAATTGATTATGACCGAACACGTAATGTATGGGATTGATGAAATGACGATGGCTAGAATGGTGGGCCAGTCGATTAACTTAAATACTAATGAGTTAGATGAAAACAAATTTAAACGTAATATTGTACAAGCTTTTACGATGGTGCAACCAGTTCAAACGATGGAACCTGAACAACAAGAAGTACCTGTGACTAAAGCGGATGCTAATCAGTTAACGCCGAAAGATCAACAGTTACTCAAGGTTGTTGAGGCCTATACGCCTAATGAGTTCTTAACAGACTTATTAAAAGAAAAAGGTGGTTACATTTCCAATAACCAGCGGGCTAATTTAACCGCGCTGATTAATCGAAACTTATTTCCATCGACCGTCGTTAACCTGTTAATCTATTATTTATTGGTCGAAATGGACCAAACAACGTTAACGCAGGCCTTGATGGATACGGTGGCGAATGGTTGGGCACAAGCTAAAGTGCGCACGCCAATCCAAGCCTTTGATCAAATTAAAACTTATCAAAAGAAACGGCAAACTCGCAAGCAACCAGCTCGCAAGGGTCAAGTTAAAGAAACTTTACCTGATTGGGCCAAGGAAGATTATCAACCCAAGAAAAAAGAAACTTCAGCGGAAGAATTGGCAGCCATCCAAGCGCAAATGGAGCGCCTAAATAAAAGTAAGAAGGGGTAGCGATGCAAAGTCTTAGTGATGCAATTAAAGAAATTATGAATGAGGACGATTTTGATCCAAAATATCGAGCATTGATGCAAGAAGTGTATCAAGATGAAGATGTTCGTAGTTTTATTAAAGCCAACGAGGATAAACTTTCGAAAGAAACGTTGGTCCGTGGTGAGGCGAAACTATATGAATTTTATACGCAGAAAAAAAATCCAGAGTCATCGTTTGCCCCGGGCTACGAGCCAGCACTTGTGATGAGCGGTAAGTGGATTGATGTGACCTATCAACCGTCACAAAAGTTAACCGCCAAAAGAAACTCGCAATATCGTAGCAAGTTAGTGCATTCAATTAGCATGCCTAAGTTTGTCCAATCAGCAAGCTTTGAAAGCTTTGATATCAACGATGCACAACGCGCTGAATCCATTCGTGAAGCCTTGGATTTCATTGAAGGTTATACTTCTGATTCTGATCAATATCAACCTGGGTTGTACTTATACGGCAACTTTGGGGTCGGCAAAACCTACTTACTGGGAGCCATCGCCAATGAACTTGCAACACACGGGGTGGCCAGTACCATGGTTCATTTCCCAAGCTTAGCGGTTGAAATTAAAAATTCAATTAATGATAAAACCATTGATACCGGTAAAATGGTCGACACCATTAAAAAATCACCAATCTTAATGATTGATGATATTGGTGCTGACGCGATGTCGTCATGGATTCGCGATGATATTTTAGGGGTTATCTTGGAATATCGGATGCAGGCGGAATTGCCTACGTTCTTCAGTTCTAATTTTTCGATGAAGAAATTAGAAGACGAGCATCTCGCTGTGAATCAACGCGGGGACATCGAACAATTAAAAGCCAAACGGATTATGGAACGAATTAGATTCTTAGCTAAAGAAGTAACCTTGACCGGCGAAAATCGACGGACAAGAGCTTAAAAATGCATCAAATTGCCTGATTCCTGTCATACTTGATTCAAAGAATCTATATATTGTTGGATTAATTCACTATTATGGTTTGATTAATCACAAAGCTAGCAGGGGATGATTGTTTGTGGTAAACTAATACCATTGGTTTAATATCTATCGATTTAGCGAATTCATCGAATAATGTTGACATGACCTAGTTAGATTTGTTATGATGTTAAAGTTGAAAGATAAAGCAGAAGCACCCGCTTCTCGCCTTGGTAATGTTAATTGCCGGGCTTACGAGTTTTAATAAGCAGTTAATGATAGTTAACTGTGTCGCGGGGTGCATGTGCACGCCGCTTTTTTGTTTCATCTTTCGCTAAAAAAATTGGAGGTGTGTTGCCATAGCTCAAGATATGATGGTCAATGACGGAATTCGCGCTCGCGAAGTACGACTCGTTGATGACGAAGGTAATCAATTAGGTGTTAAGTCTAAGTCAGAAGCGTTAAAAATGGCTGAAGATGCTGATTTGGATCTTGTCTTAGTTTCACCTAAGGCAAAGCCACCCGTTGCTCGGATTATGGATTACGGTAAATACCGTTTTGAATTACAGAAGAAGCAACGTGAGGCTCGTAAGAAACAAAAAATTGTCTCAGTTAAAGAAGTCCGTTTAAGCCCAACAATCGATACGAATGACTTCAACACTAAACTCACCAATGCCCGTAAGTTCTTGGGTAAGGGTGATAAAGTGCGAGTATCAATTCGTTTTAAAGGTCGTGCCATTACTCATAAAGAGATTGGTCGTGACGTTTTAAATAAGATGGCTGAAGCAACTAAGGATATTGCGACTATTGAACAACATCCAAAGATGGAAGGTCGCAGCATGTTCTTAACATTAGCTCCGGCTACCGATAAAAAATAGAAAGTAGGAATTTTGTAATGCCAAAAATGAAGACTAATCGCGCTGCTGCAAAGCGATTCAAGAAAACTGCAAATGGTGGACTAAAGAGTGCCAATGCTTATACAAGTCACCGTTTCCATGGTAAGACAAAGAAACAACGTCGCCAATTACGTGGACTTAGCATGATGGATAGCACAAACGTAAAACGTTACAAGAAAATGCTTAATCTATAAAATAAATAAGATAGTAGGAGGACACCACAATGCGAGTTAAAGGTGGAACAGTTACACGCGCACGTCGCAAACGTATTATTAAATTAGCCAAGGGATATCGTGGTTCAAAACACCGTCTCTTTAAGACTGCTAAAGATCAAGTGATGAAGTCATATCTTTATTCATTCCGTGATCGTAAGCAAAACAAACGCAATTATCGTCAACTTTGGATTGCACGTATTAATGCTGGTGCACGTATCAATGGTATTAGCTACAGCAAATTAATGCACGGTTTGAAGTTAGCAGATATTAACATCAACCGTAAGATGTTAGCTGAATTGGCTGTTAACGATGCTGCTGGATTTACAGCAATTGTTGATGCTGCTAAAGCTGCAAGCAAATAATTATTTCAAAAGACTGACGCAAAACTAGATTTTGTTCAGTCTTTTATTTTGTTTAAAATATTGACTAAGCAATATTTCGACAAAACGTTGTAATTGCATGTATTGACGGATAATCGTATAATAAATTGAACTATATAAGTGGAGCTTACAAATTATGATGAAAGCATTTAAACCAACTTGGATGGTTAATACAATCTATTCAATTTCTCCATCACAATTGAAGAGTCATGGTATTCGAGCAGTGTTTACTGATCTCGACAATACTTTGATTGCTTGGAATAATCCTGATGGGACGCCGGAATTAAAGGCGTGGATGCAAAGTTTAAAAGATGCAAACATTCCATTGCTAGTGGTTTCAAATAACAGCCATAATCGCATTGAACGGGCCGTGGCAAAGTTAGAATTACCATTTATTTCACGTGCACTAAAACCCTTAGCTACGGGTATTAATCGTGCAATGAAAAAGCTTGAATTAAAACCGCATGAGGTTGTGATGGTTGGCGATCAACTTTTAACAGATATTGCGGCTTCTAACCAAGCCGGTGTATATAGTATTTTGGTTAAACCACTCATTGATTCTGATCAATGGAACACCCAAATTAATCGTTTCTTTGAAAAATACGTAATGAAACAGATGCTAAAAGAAAATCCAACATTAAGTTGGCAGGAGAGTTTGAATGACTGAAGCTTTAACAGAAATAGAAGATGAAGAGTTAAGATGTATTGGATGTGGTGCCTTAATCCAATCTGATGACCCAGCTGGAATTGGTTATACCCCAGAATCAGCAATCAAAAAAGGACTCGAAACTGACGAATTATATTGTCAGCGTTGTTTCCGCTTGCGCCACTATAATGAAATTGCACCAGTTTCTTTAACTGATGATGATTTCTTGCGCTTATTGAACCAAATTCGTGATGCGGATGCGTTAATCGTTTACGTGATTGATATTTTTGATTTCAATGGTAGCTTGATTCCAGGATTACACCGGTTTGTTGGTGACAATCCAATTTTGCTCGTTGGAAATAAAGAAGATATTTTACCTCGTTCATTGAAACGTACGAAGTTAATGGATTGGATGCGTCAGCAAGCCAACCTCAGTGGTCTACGCCCAATCGATGTGGCCATGGTATCTGCTAAAAAGAACAATCAAGTGAGTGACTTACTCGAAAAAATCAATAAGTATCGTGAAAACCGCGATGTATATGTTGTTGGAGTAACTAACGTTGGCAAGTCAACTTTGATTAACCAAATTATCAAAAGCACGACCGGCGTGAAAGAATTAATCACGACTTCACGTTTCCCAGGCACAACGTTAGATAAAATTCAAATCCCATTAGATGATGGGCATGAGTTAGTCGATACTCCCGGTATTATTCATGCAGAACAAATGGCTCACGTGCTGTCTGCTCAGGCATTAAAGTTGGTGGCTCCTCAAAAGGAAATTAAACCACGGACCTTCCAGCTAAATGATCAACAGACTATTTTCTTGGGTGGGGTTGCCCGGTTTGATTACGTCAAGGGACCACGGTCTGGTGTGGTAGCTTATTTTGATAATAATCTTAATTTACATCGTACCAAGTTAGAAAATGCAGATGCCTTTTATGAAAAGCATATGGGTGGATTGTTAACTCCACCAACTGCTGATGATAAAGACGATTTCCCAGAATTAGAACGACATGAATTCCATATTGACCAAAAGAGTGATTTAGTAATTGAAGGACTTGGATGGGTAACTGTTCCAGCTGGCACAACTGTGGCCGGCTGGGCACCAGTTGGTGTTTCAGTACTCGTTCGTAAAGCAATGATTTAAGGATGAAGGTATATAAATGCAATTAAGAGGTAAACAAAAGCGTTTCTTACGCGCAACGGCGCATGATTTAAGACCAATGTTTAGTGTTGGTAAAAATGGTCTGACCGAAACTTGGTTGGATCAATTGAGCGGAGCGCTTGATAAACGAGAATTAATTAAGGTTAGTATCTTACAAAATTCTGATGCAACCGTCGACGAAACCAAAGAATTTATTGAAAGTAATACCGATATTCAAGTGGTTCAAACAATTGGTCGCGTGATGGTATTATTCAAAGTATCTGCAGATAAGGATCTTCGTAAAATTTCTGAAGAGGTTGCTGCAATTTAAGAGGAGTGTTAAGTTTGCAGAGTAATTTAGCTTATCAAACCACCACTGAGGTCGAATTAGACCAACAAATCAATCCAGAACGGAAACGCATTGGGTTATATGGTGGAACGTTTAATCCAATTCATACCAGCCATTTAATTGTGGCTGATCAAGTCTACACGGCGTTAGGTTTGGACGAAGTCTGGTTTATTCCAGATGAAGTGCCACCTCATGTTGATAGTAAGACAGCAATTAACGCCGATTTACGCGTGGAAATGGTTGAAGCTGCCATTGCGGATAATCCCCATTTTCGCGTTGAATTAGCGGAGGTTGAACGTGGTGGCGTGAGTTATACGTATGACACAATTACCTTTTTAAAAGAAAAGTACCCGATTTATGACTTTTACTTTATTGTTGGAGCGGACATGGTGGCAGATTTGCCAACTTGGCATCGGATTGATGAACTTGCCAAGTTAGTCACGTTTGTTGGTGTGCAACGCCCTGGCTTTATTGTAGATAGTAAATACTCGGTCTTGTGGGTGGATTCACCTTTATTAGATATTAGTTCAACGGATATTCGCAACCGAGTGAAAAGTGGGTTATCGATTAGATACTTGGTACCTGCGGCAGTTGAAACCATAATAAAGGAGCACCATTTATATGAGTAGTTCATTGTCATATGAACATAAGATTATTAATTATAGTCGTGAAGAGTTAATTGAACTCGTCAAAGCAGCGGTGTCAGAGTCTCGCTTTGAACATATTTTACGGGTTGAAAAAATGGCCTTAAAGTTAGCCGAAATAAATCATTTTGACTTAGAAAAAACGAGTATTGCGGCATTAACCCATGATTACGCCAAGCAACGACCTGATCAAGATTTTATTGAGGAGATTCACGCCAAGCAATTGGATCCAGAACTATTGTCGGCTAACAATGCCATTTGGCATGGGGTAGTTGGCGCTGAATTAATTAAAGATGAATTAGGTATTTGGGATGAAGATATCTTAAATGCAGTTCGGCACCATACAACTGGTAATCCAGAAATGTCGACGCTGGAACAAATCATCTTTATGGCTGATTATATTGAAGAAGGTCGCACGTTTGATGGGGTTGATAAAGCCCGCGCGTTAACTTTTAATAATTTACGCGATGGTGTGCAATATCAAATTAAACGCACAATCCAATATTTAATTGAACGAAATAAGAATGTTTATCCCAGTGCGATTGATACATACAATGCCTGGGTCGCAAAGTGAAAGGAATTTAAATGAATACAAAAGATATTTTAGAAATTGCTGTGAAAGCAGCTGATAGCAAACGTGCTGAAGATATCGTTGCCTTGGATGTCCAGGGTGTCAGCTTTATGGCCGACTACTTCTTGATCACCAATGCTAACTCAAAGCGTCAAGTGCAAGCCATTGCGGATGCAATCGTTGAAGATGCTCGTAAAGCGGGTATTGAAGTCAAACGGGTTGAAGGTAAGCAAACTGGTAACTGGGTCCTTGTTGACTTAGGTGATGTTGTGGCTCACGTCTTCCAAAAGGATCAACGTGAGTACTACAACCTAGAAAAATTATGGTCAGATGCACCAATCGTCAACGTGAATGACTGGGTTGAGGCTTAGTTATGATTTACTCGACGTTTGCTCAATTTTATGATGAATTATTTGATGAACAAATGTATCTTGATTGGGCAAAGTTCGTGCAAAAGAACGTCGCTCAAGATGATAAAATTTTGGATTTAGCTGGTGGCGCTGGCCGATTGGCGGTCTTGTTAGCGAAGAAAAATTATGACGTAACCGTCACGGATTTATCTGAAGAAATGTTGAGTCTGGCAGACCAACATATCGAAGATGCTAAAGTGCAGGTACCCTTGATTCAAGCTAATATGCTCGATTTAGATGGTTTTGATCAATTTGATGTAATTACTTGTTTTGCCGATTCACTGTGTTATTTAAAAGACATTACTGAGTTGGAGCAAGTATTCCACCAAGCGATTAGCCATTTAAATGAAGGTGGTAAGTTCATTTTTGATGTGATTTCACCGTATCAAACGGATGAAGTGTATCCTGGCTACATGTATAACTTTGAAAATGAAGACTCCTCACGTTTTTTCATGTGGGCGAGTTTTGAAAATGAGGACCAGCCACACTCAGTCATTCATGATTTATCATTCTTTAATGAGAATGAGGATGGTAGTTATCAACGCGTAAGTGAAATGCATCATGAGCGGACTTATGAAATGGATGAGTACTTAGATGCCCTTGACCGCGCAGGGTTCAAACAGATTACGGTGAGTGCTGACTTTGGTCAACATGAAGTAGATGATCAGACGACGAGATGGTTCTTTATTTGCGAAAAGTAGGAGAATCTCATGAAAGCAGTGGGCTTAGTAACTGAATATAATCCGTTTCATAACGGCCACTTACATCATTTAAACATGGCGAAACAAGTCAGTGGTGCTGATGTAGTGGTTGCGGTGATGAGTGGTAACTTCACGCAACGTGGTGAAGCTGCGATTCTGGATAAATGGACCCGGGCAAACGAGGCCTTGGTTAGTGGTGTAGATTTGGTGATTGAATTGCCGATTTTTTATGCAGTGCAGCCGGCCCATTTATTTGCCCAAGGGGCGTTAACTTTGTTAAATCAGTTGCAGATTTCGGAGCTAGTTTTTGGTTCTGAACACCCAGAAATTGATTTTAACCAATTAGTGCAGGCAGAAGAACAATTCGATAGTGAAGAGTTTAGCCAGTATAACGGCACCTATGCGACCCGCTTTAACCAACAGTTAAAGCAACAAACGGGGATTGAGTTGACGGAACCGAATGACATTTTGGCGTATTGCTATCATAAAGCAGTGCAGCAAATGAATTCGTCCATCAAACTGACGGCCATTGAACGGGTTTCAAATTCATACCATGATCAACGAATTAGTTCGCAGATTGCTAGCGCCAGTGCGATTCGGCATGCCGTGTTTAATCAGTTAGATTATCGGGAAAGC
Organism: Paucilactobacillus nenjiangensis; assembly: GCF_005405445.1. Taxonomy (GTDB): domain Bacteria; phylum Bacillota; class Bacilli; order Lactobacillales; family Lactobacillaceae; genus Paucilactobacillus; species Paucilactobacillus nenjiangensis. The sequence goes on along the minus strand of NZ_BJEB01000027.1, from coordinate 1,513 downwards.
GTGCCGGAGCAAACGGCGATTGATTTGTTTCAAAGTAAAGCAGTCGTCGATTGGAATATGTGTTATCCATACTTGAGATACTTGATTAATCAAGCATCGATTGACTTTCTCCAGGGTATTTACCAAATGTCTGAAGGCCTGGAGCACAAATTTAAAGAAATCGCTGAAAATGCTGCTACTTTTGATGAGTTTATGAGTCAGATTAAATCTAAGCGTTACACTTATTCTCGTCTATCTCGCTTATGTTTATACACTTTGCTGCAAATCACCGATACTGAGATGAAACAGGCCGCTCAGCTGCCATATTTGCGGGTGTTAGGCTTCAACGAGCGTGGGCAGGAATATCTTCACTCTGTGAAAAAGGATTTAACTATCCCGTTAGTTACTAAAGTGGATCGAGATTTGAAACAAGGGGCGTTGAATTTAGATTATCGTGCTGGTAAATTCATTGAACAAATGACTGGAGCAGCACAAGATCTAAAGAAAAGCCCGATAATTATGAAATAGTTGTGCTGTCAAGCAAATTACATTGACATTCAATTTTGTCGCTAGTATAATGTAATTTGTTGCGTTAGGAGGGTCTACTGATGAAATGGTCATTAAACGAACTACAACGATACAAAAATGAACCACTCCATGTGAAAGAACAGTTAGACCTGAATGAGATGCTAACTGAACGATTCCCAGATCAAGTTCTGGCCGTTGCACCAGTCATGGTCGATGGTTATGTTTCGTTTAAAGATGGAGATGTGATGTTAACGTTGAAGGTTAAAACAACCTTGACGGTCCCATCTAGTCGTTCATTAAAGCCGGTTCAGCTACCAACTGAAGTAGAAATCACTGAATTTTATTTGAGTGATGCTGCACATTTGGAGAATTATGAAGCTGATGAAGCGGCACTCGTGTTGGATGAAGATCAAAAAATTGATCTTGACGAGGCAGTAGGAGAAAATCTGTTACTAGCAATTCCATTACGTGTTTTGGCCGAAGATGAATCTGAAGACGGGGATGATATGCCAACCGGTACTGGTTGGGAAGTTGTTTCTGAAGAAGAATACATCGATAAAGGGTCGAAATCTAACACTGTTGATCCACGTCTCGCTAAATTAAAAGAATTACTTCCTGATCAGGATAACGAAAATGATTAGCAGACAAACACATTAATGTGGATAAATTTTATTAAGGAGGTGGCAAGAAATGGCAGTTCCAGCAAGAAAGACATCAAAGACTAAGAAGGCAATGCGTCGCGGACACATTAAACTTTCAGTTCCTGGTTTGGCACCATGTCCAAACTGTGGAGAATTACGTAAGTCACACGTTGTTTGCCCAAGTTGTGGTTTTTACGACGGTAAGCAAGTTATCAACGTTAAGTAATTCAAATTTTTAAATCGCATTATCAAAAGAAACATTCAAGGTGCCGGACCTGAATGTTTCTTTTTTTGGGTCTTCGTCAACTGGTATTGGTGACCCAGATATTGGAACATCCTTCGGGATGTTCTTTTATTTTACAATC
>NZ_BJEB01000026.1 GCF_005405445.1 Paucilactobacillus nenjiangensis | reverse complement strand
ATCCTCCAATTTACTTCCTTAATTATACTAAATCAGAGTCTCTATTTAACTTGTACACTTTTTATTCTAGGCCCAAACAAAATTGGCGCAGTTGTTATGTCTGCTGGTGGTAACTTGGCAATTGAATTATCACTCAAGACTGGCATTCCTATCGCCTCTTGGTCAGGCATTATCGATTTAGACCAATGGGTTGATGCCCATCCCGACGTGGTTGGTTCAAACGCTAATGCCCCAACACCAGGAACTCCAGTTGGTAATATCAATCAAGATGGCAGTAATGACCCTTACTATAAATGGTTTGTCCTAAACTATGTTAATGGTGATACTGACTTATTGAAACAAGCGTCATTACTGAATCGTGTTACCAAAGACGCTGGTCCCATGTTCATCGCTAATTCTCTTAAGGAGATTGTCCCAATGGATGGCGTTTTAAAATTACAACAATTACTAACTGATAACTTAGTGCAATCAACTTTTCAAACTGTTACTGGCAGTGGCCATGGTGAAGCCTATATGAAACAGGCCCAAGATGCCACATTAGATTTCTTTGCAGATCATCTAGATCTTGCCAGATAACAACAAAATCACATTTAGTGTTCGCAAAATACTAAATGTGTTTTTTTATTCAAAAATTTATTCAATTGAATGCTATACTACTATTAAAAATATTAACTTCTGGGAGGAGTAATCAATATGTTAAAACGGTTAAGTATTGCAACAATCTGTCTTGTGGGTGCCCTAACTTTAGCAGGCTGTTCTTCAAGTAACGCTAACGAAAAGGATTCCAGTTCTTCGAAAGTGACGAGTTCAAAGAAAGTAACCAAACATTCAAAATCCAGCCAATCTAGTCAAAAGACTAGCAAACAGGATTCAAGTAATGACGCTGATGCCAGTTCGACTACCGCCAGTATTCCAGCATCAGAAGATCAAGGAATGTCAGTTTTGTATACCATGTATAGGCGTGAAGGCTATTCCGACGATAGTATAACTGAGTCACTTCAAAACAAGCAATTATCAGGTATCAAATTGGATGAAATTAGCGGCAAGAATGCTGCTTATGATTATAATAAAAGCGTGACAAGAGTTTTTCCTGAAAACACCTATTTAGTTTTCAGTTCGATGAGTGCAGCGAGATCCGTTACTTTTCAATTAGTGAACAATCACACAGCAAAAGTATATGCCGTCCCTTCCCACTTTCAAGACGAACGTTGGTTGACGGATGATAATTGGGCACAAAATGAAGTTAATACTTATATGAACAACCCACAAACTTGGGAGCTCCAAACTCCAAGTGCAGACCTATTGAACCTGATGAAAACTACTCAATCTTCATACTAAAGTAAAAAGCACTGATTTACAGTCGACTACGACGAGAATCAGTGCTTTTAATTTACCTTATCACTTATTATAAATCTTTGGACCCTTACGCATGTTCTTTTGATCATTTCTGGCAATGGCATTTTTGTTAACAGAATGTTTGCCGTCTTGTTTCTTTTGGTCAATTAAAGCTTGCATTTTTTCTTTAGCGTTCATAAATATATTTCACCTTTAAGATTGTTTAGCGACTAAGGACAGTAATACTTTCAATGTGCGTCGTTTGTGGGAATTGATCGACTGGTTGGATTGGTTGATTAACATTGTATCCTTGGTCCTTGAGCAATGTAATATCACGAACCAAGGTAGCCGGATTACAGCTCACATACACAATCTTCTTAGGTTTCATTTCACCAGTGGCTTCAATAAATTCAGGAGCGAGTCCCTTACGTGGTGGATCAACAACTAAAACATCGGGATCTAAACCATCTTCAGCCCATTTCTTCATCTGAATTTCGGCTTTTTCAACCACAAATTCAGCATTTTCAATGCCATTTTTGGCGGCATTGAGCTTAGCGTCTTGAACTGCTGAAGACACAACTTCTACACCGTAAACCTTCTTAGCATGACTGGCCATCGCAAGTGAAATGGTTCCAATTCCACTATAGGCATCGATAACCGTTTCATTTCCAGTCAAACCAGCTTGTTCAATCGCACTGGCATAGAGCTTTTCAGTTTGTTGAGGGTTAACTTGATAAAATGATGAAGGTGAAATGGCAAAATCAAGACCAAGTAATTGATCTTCAATCGTGTCAGCTCCCCAAAGTTTACGATTCTCACGCCCAAGTAAAACGTTCGTATCTTCCGCATTGATATTTTGGAAAATACTCTTCACTTCTGACAAGGCAGTGCGGATATCTTCAACAAGTTGTTCCTTGATAGGCAGCTTTTTACCATTAGTAACTATAACAACCATCATTTCGTGACTGTAATAGCCGCGACGAACCATCACCGTACGGACAATTCCTTTTTTGGTAGCTTCATCATAAGGCTTGATGTGATATTTACGAATAATATCGCGAAGGACAATAATTGCCTCGTCCAATTTTGGATCTTGAATATAGTAATCCTCAATTGGTACCACATTATGGCTGCCACGCTTATAAAAGCCAGTCTCAACTGTGCCGTGAAGTTCACGAACAGGCACTTGAGCTTTATTACGATAGTGATATGGTGTTTCCATTCCAATGGTATCTAACACTGGGATTTCTAAATGTTCTTTTTGAAGTAACTCTTCAATTTGATGTTGTTTAAATTTCAGTTGTGCTGGGTATGCCAAATGTTGTAATGGCGCAATTCCCGTTTGGGTATATTGCTTGTCTTTTACTTCAACACGGTCTGGACTAGTTTTGATCCAGTTGATTGGTTTCCCAAAAGCGTAAGTCTTTGAAACTTTAATTACGCGGAAGTGAATTTCTTCACCTGGCAACGTATTGTCAACAAAAATTGGGTACTTATCAATTTTGATAACGCCCATTCCTTGATAGGTCAAATCGGTTACAGTACCGGTATACGTTTCATTTTTAACGACTGGTGCTTTAAATTTCATAGATATCTCCTTCGAGCTTTTCGACGCTCACCCTAAATTATGCCTCAAAAATAGGCAACTAGGATAGTATACAATGTTTGCCACCAAAAAGCGAGTAGAATCCGTGCTAAAATGCACCGCCACCGGAACCGCCGCCTCCACCGCCGGAGCCGCCACTTGATCCACTACTACCACTGGCAGTGAAGGCATTGCTGCCGGAGAAATAATTATCATAAATCATTTGATTACCAATTGTGCTATCGACAACCGCCTCGCCATAGATTGATTTCAATTGTCGCTGGACGCGTTTGGCTTCCTTCAACCCAACGGCATACACGAGCACTTCGCCCCAAAGCAGTTGATCGGGTAAATCTGCTTGATCAAATCGATCCAAGTGATGCAGCATCGTCTTGAATTGTTTCAATTCAGTCAATTGTTGATAGCCATCTTGATTAAATGGCGTGTACTTATTTTTAAGCATCCCCTTCACAATTAACATCAAGATTGCGTTGACTACAATGGCACTAAGTGCAACAAAATTTTCCATTATCATAAAGCCAACATATCCCATACAAAAGAAAAACATCACTCCAAAACCATTCTTGTTAATTTCAATTGCGTGATATGATTGATTATCGATTTTGTTAGAAAAAAGTTTGGTTATCCCAACGGTCAAGATGGCCATAAACATCATAATTACAGCGACAATCACAATTAATAGCCAGGCTGACAAATTACCTAAGAGGAAAACGAGAATATCAAGCACGAGCCAAAAAAACATCAAAATATTAAACCTGACTTGTAATTTGTCCAAACGATTCCTGGCCGTGACATAATCTGGATTGACAATCTTTAATCGTCTAATTTTTTCTAGCATCCGCTGATTAAAACTTGTCTGCTCGCCAACCATTGCCGAACTAACTTTAGATTCTTTAATGTCTTCAGTTGAGACTTGGTGACCATTCCCAATCAAATCAATTAGTCGTCTGACATACAGATCAATTTCTGCATCTGGCTCAGCTCGAATGACAAAATCTTTTTGTTTTTTTGCACGTTTTGTATGTCTCAACGGAACAATTTGTTCAATCTCAATTTGACCTGTTTGTTGTGCCTCCATCAGATACGTCGACAGGACATCATTTGTCATTCCACTACTGTTTTGGTCATATGAATAAACCGCTGCAGCAAGCGTCGGTGTTAAGGTTGGCAAATCAAACCGGTGTGATTTTTCTAACGTTTTGTTGCGCCGCACTAGTGCACCGTTCTTGAGCCACGCTCTGATTGTTAGACCAACAAACACGATTGTCATCACAATTGCTATGACAACATCTGCATGTTTCAACATTGATCGCGTATTAGTACGTTGCGTTATTTGTTTTTCTACATCTAATGCTGATTTTAAACGTGCTTGATTTTTCGACGGTGCGGCAGCTAAGGCTTGTCGATTAAACAAAGTATGAATTTCAACAAAATTATTTACATTCTATGCCCTAGCTTTGATGACTCCATCATGAACCACCAACTTTTGAATAGGATCAGCCGATGAATGTTTCCAAGCGCGCACTGAACCTGACTGAGATGGTAATTTAACTGTGAGCTTCACCTGTTCAATCGGAACATCCCAATTGGAACCAATCATTTTCCAGTTAACTTCTCCAGTATCGGAATATTTTTTTGCCACACTAGATAAATAAAACTTGGCTTGCACGGTTAAATCTTTAGTCGTATCAGTTGGCCGGTAAATTTTGATTGTGTTCAACCCGTCACTATTTTTTTCATGACCATCCATATTTTTATTAAAGGTGAAAACATTTTGACTACCATTTTGGGCTGAGTAAACCAATTGATATGGCATCCAACCTTCTTGCTTAGTATAAGCGTCATTTGCGTTCCACTTGGTCTGATTTACTAACTCCGAAACGGCAACCTGTGACATTTGACCTAACCCAGCCGTATCCTGAACAATGTAAACTCCATTCTTAGGTTCATTAAAATGATATGTGACCCTTTCCGTCACTGCTGCTCCACCTGTTTTGTCCACCACGGCTGACATGTTAACTTCTTTAATCGTATAATCAGCGGCTTTAACTGACTGTATACCAAAGAAACTCACCATTAGCAAACTGATGAGCACGCAACCAACTATGCGCCAATTACCCCAATTTTTCATCACTATCCTCCCAAGATATCTAATCATATTATACAAAATAAGTTACAAGAATACTGTAGATTCTTGCAACTTTATTTTAATGATTTTAATAATTTGAGTATTTTTGGTTGGTAATTTCAGTAAACAAGGTTCTAAATTCAGATTTTTTTCGATAAAAGACTGGAATCTCACCTAAAGGTGCCGCAACCGTATGATGGCCACCGTGAAATTCTTGGCCACTCCACAAATGAATCCACTCATCGTCAGGTAAATAGACATCCCAGTCTGTTTGAGTTTCTTGATAAACGGGTACCACCAACATATCTGAACCAAATAAATATTCATACTGGATGTCATAAGCGACGGAATCATTTTCGTACTCGAGGAATAATGGTCGTTGCACTGGTAGTCCATATTCATTATTTTCAGCGACTAATGTCCGTCGGTAAGGCGCCAACCTCTGAAAAACGTCAGTAAATTTTGCTAAATGCTGAATCGCATCGTCATCGTCCCAAACTTGGAAATTTTCAGCGGGACGATTTCCTTCATGGGACCGCATCAGTGACGTAAAAGCACTCATTTCCGCCCACCGCATGAATAATTCTTTTGAACGAACGTTACCGTGCATACTGGTATATCCACCAATGTCACTGTGTGTTAAACCCATCCCGGTCATGCCGACTGACAGTGCCGCAGGGATTGTGGAAGCAATCCCATCATCGAGACTCCAATTGACACTTTGATCCCCCGCCCATAGCATTGGACAATATCGTTGGCTTCCGGTAGCACCAGCACGCATGAAATACACAATTTGACCTGTTTTACCAGCTTCAGCCACGGCATCGTGATTACATTTGGCCCACAAAGCTGGCCATTCATTATGTCGAATCATTGGGTCGGAACCGTCAAACAAGACGACATCAGTTGGCAAATACTCGCCAAAATCGGCCATCCAGCCATCACAGCCGAAGTCAATTAGGTTAGTTTTGATTAACTCTTTGAACCAATCAAACGCAGCTGGATTAGTAAAATCAACCACCCCACAGTTGAACTCACCAAAGTCAACAAGATAAATACTGCCGTCAGAGTTTTTGGCAAAATACCCATTTTTTGCAGCGGCTGCATACAGGGCACTGGTATCAACTAAATACGGATTGATATATGACAAAAAGCGGATGCCCTCATCTTTCCATTCGTGAATTTTAGTATCCAGCCCCGGATAAAGTGCTGGATTCCACTCCCAATTCCAGAAGTTCCGTTTGCCAAAACTAGTTTGTCGAGTACCCTCCCAATCTTGACAAAACACGCCCGCAATTTTAACACCCGCAGCTCTAAGTTTATCGACGGTGTCATACGTTCGTTGCGTTCCACCTTGGATACCAAGTAACAAACCTTCATCAGTCCAATTGGGTAGGATTGGTTGATGGCCTAATAAATTAGTTAACTTACCCAGTAATTGATTATACGTGTCGGCCGTTTCAAAGACGATGGACTCCGGGATGCCCCAATACTGTAGTTCATGAAATTCAGGATTACGAAAATCAAAATCAACATAGACAAATGAATTTGTATGACAGTAATATTTTTGTGTTGAAATGAAAGTTGGTTCTGGAAAATTTGTTGTGTAATAATCTCCGCCCGCATTATCCTGGGTGTCTGCCTTGAAGGTGGTTAACGTACTTTTATTCCGACCAATACCTGGCTCTGAAGTCCACAACGGAAAGTGATTTCCACGTAGATTGAAGTATGACAGCTGTTCACCACAACCATAAATCTTTTCCTGTGCGGTCGCTGGTAACCGTAACCATAGCCGATTATACGTTTTATCCTTAGAAATCAACTTCAAAACTAAACGTCCAAACTTGTCTAGTTCAGTACGAATTTGTAGTAATTGAGTTTGGCCATTGGAACTCAGATTAAAAGTAATTGCCTCGTTAGTTTCTGCTATTTCAAAATGATTTAATGGTACCCGGCTTTCCACATAATCTTGAATATCAAAATTGCCACGATACATTTTAACTTGCTCCGTCCCACGTCCAATAAATGCAAACGTCTTATCAGATGCATAACTGAGAATTGGTCGATCATTATAAAAGATTGTTTGATTTTTAAAGATGAGTGAATTGCAATTTTTTTCCATTTGTAATCTCCATTTCCGAATATTTAATTGTCTCTTATTTTGCCCGAAAAAATTGAACAATCTTTATCTTTTTCGCAAAGATTCGTGGATAAATTAAAAATAAAAAGAGCAATCATCAAAATGATTACTCTTGAAAAAAATGTCTCAATTTATTGACGCTTCAAAACCGAAAAAATAACCGCCCAAAGGCGGTTATCAAGGTTGAATGGTACTGTAGATAGTTGGAGGGTGTCGTATCACCCTCCTTACATAGAACAATATAAGCCAATTACTCAGAAACTCAAATCAAATAATTTAACACTAAATCACATCTTTTTACGTATTTATACTATGTACAGTTAATTGCTTAAGTAAATAACTGTACCCTATCGTTCGGAACCATTCAAAGTGCCTCGCACACGCCATAGATAGGAGGTGGACTTTGAATGAAGATGAGGAAAGGTGCCATTTTGAATACAATCCTTGTATTCATTGGAGCAATTAACGCTCTTTATGATCTAATGCAGATTATACAGATGTTCGTTGATGCTTCAAAACCTAAAAAATAACCGCCCAAAGGCGGTTATCAAGGTTGAATGGTGCTGTAAGATAGGTGGAGGGTGTACAAGACCCTCCTTACATAGAATAATATAACGCCAATTACTCTGAAACTCAAGCGAAATAAATTAACATCAAAACGAAAAAATTGCGTATAAAAAACCAGATTTTTAGATCTGGTTTTTAACGATTCTATGATTATTTATTAACGGTTGCATCAGTTGGTTCAGGATGGTCAGCTGCCTTTACCTCATCTTCAGTAATTTGTTCAACTCCAGCAAGGAATTTTTCTTCAGCTTCTTGTAATTCAGCAGACATTTCTTCGGCAGTTAATGAAGGAATTTCATCCAAATTAGCTACGGTTCGAATATGACGTGCCAAATTTTCAAACTTCATTGGCGCATCCCCACCATATTCACCATCCAAGTTAATCATCATTCGATCACTAATTGGCTTAGCTGTAACAGTGGAAGTTTTCCGATAAATAATTCGTGGATCATCGACATGACGACCACCGTTCAAGACTTTAGTCATCAATTGCATAATTTCGACCACGTTAGCGGTTTTGACGATAATCATCGTAAACTTACCATCATCCAATGAGGCATCCGGCACAATTTGTTCAAATCCACCGACGGAATTAGTCAACGCCAGTAAGAACATTGAAGCGTTACCGCGATATTCACCGCCATCAAACTTAATATCCATTTCGATTGGTTTAATTCGGGGCAATAATTCTGCTCCCTTAACAATATAAGCCAAGTATCCAAACAGTGATTTAGTTTGAGACGGCACATCATAAGTTAACTCAGTCAATAATCCACCAGCAGCAATGTTGATAAAGTATTTCTTACCCGCACGACCGATATCCATCTTCAAGGTTTTATTCTTCAAGATAACTTTGGCGGCACCAACTGGATCGTCACGTGGAATTCCCAGCGCACGTGCATAATCATTGGTTGTTCCGGCAGGAATAATAGCCATCATTGGACGTCGGCGTAAGCCGGCGATTCCATTAACAACTTCATTAATCGTGCCGTCACCACCGGCAGCTACGATTAAATCAAATCCATCTTTAGCTGCCCTTCTAGCTTCAGCTTCAGTTGAACCTGGTGCTGGAACGGTTGCGTACGCGCTTGTTTCATAACCCGCCTGTTCGTAGGTTGCTAAAATCTCGACGAGATCGCCGGTTAACGCTCCACGACCAGAAGTTGGGTTATAAATTACACGAGCTCTTTTTGTCATAATTGGTCCCACCCTTACGGTTTATAGTGCTTGTAGAGACTTCATCAAAAGTTGGTTCACAACTTGTGGATTAGCTTGACCCTTAGTTTGCTTCATAATTTGGCCCACTAGGAAACCAACCGCACGATCTTTACCATTCTTAAAGTCAGTTACAGATTGTTCATTATTTGCTAAGATTTCATCGATGATTGGTTGTAATTGAGCTGGATCTGACAATTGGACTAAGCCATGTGCCTTCACATATTCAGCTGGATTTTCACCGGCCACGATTCCCTTGAAGACCTTTTTAGCCATCTTCGATGAAATTGTACCATCATCAATTAATTTAATCATGCCTGACAAGTTAGCTGGTGTTAACTTAGTGGCAGCCAAATCAACTTGTTCATCATTCAGATAAGCATTAACGTCACCTTGAAGGTAGTTAGATGCTAATTTAGCATCAGCTCCATCAGCGACTGTTGCTTCAAAGAAGTCTGACATTTCTTTAGTTTGGGTTAAGACCATCGCATCATATTCAGTCAAACCTAATTCGTTCACATAACGATCACGACGATTATTAGGCATTTGTGGCATGGTGTCGCCGATTTCTTTGACCCAGTCTTCACTGATTTCCAATGAAGGTAAATCTGGTTCTGGGAAGTAACGATAATCGTCGGAACCTTCTTTGACACGCATCAAGATGGTTTGGCCAGTTGTTTCATCGTAACGACGAGTTTCTTGACCAATCTCGCCACCAGACATCAACACTCGTTGTTGACGTTGTTCTTCAAACAACAAACCCTTACGCACATAGTTGAATGAGTTCAAGTTCTTCAATTCAGTCTTGGTACCGTACTTATCAGAACCAACTGGACGAATTGAAATATTAACGTCAACCCGCATTGAACCTTCTTCCATCTTCACGTCAGAAATACCAGTAAACTGGATTCGTTCACGCAAAGCTTCCAGATAAGCATAGGCTTCATCAGGTGAAGAAATATCAGGTTTTGAAACAATTTCAATCAAAGGAGTTCCTTGACGGTTTAAATCCACATATGAATAACCATTAGGGCTATGAGTATTTTTACCGGCATCTTCTTCAATATGCATTTCAGCAATCCCGATTTTTTTCTTTTCGCCGTCGACATCAATTTCAACCCAACCATCATGGCCCAGTGGACTCACCGATTGCGAAATTTGATAAGCTTTAGGATTATCAGGATAAAAGTAGTTCTTCCGGTCAAAATGTTGATGTGGTTCGATTTCGGCATGTAAGGCTAATGCAGCACGAATACCATTTTCGACAACACCCTTGTTAGTTGATGGTAAAACTCCAGGGTAACCCCAATCAATAACATTAGTGTTGGCGTTTGGTTCTGAACCGAATTGTACTGGTGAAGGACTGAAAATTTTAGAATTCGTCTTCATTTCAACATGGACTTCAAGTCCAATCGTTGTTTCAAAATTCATTAGTTTTGTCCTCCTATATTAGGTTGTGCTTTGTGGAAATCTGTTGATTGTTCAAAAGTATAAGCGGCCTTATACATTGTTTCTTCATCAAATGGCTTACCAATAATTTGTAAACCAACTGGCATCCCGTCAGCTAATCCGGCAGGAATTGACATGCCGGGTAGGCCGGCCATGTTAACAGGTACCGTCAAGACGTCATTCATGTACATCGTCTTTGGATCAGCAATGTTTGAACCAATCTTGTAAGCAACAGTTGGTCCAGCAGGTCCCATCACAACGTCATGATCTTTAAAGACATTTTCAAAGTCTTGACGGATTAAGGCCCGAATTTGACTCGCTTTGTTGAAGTAAGCATCATAGAAACCAGCTGATAATGAGAAGGTTCCTAACATAATCCGACGTTTAACTTCATCCCCAAAGCCTTCCGAACGTGACTTCACATAAACATCTTCCAAATCTTGCACGTCAGTCGCACGAACCCCGTAACGAATACCATCGAAACGTTGTAAATTAGATGAAGCTTCAGATGAGGAAATAATATAGTAAGCAGCCACGCCATATTGAGTATGTGGTAAGGAAACTTCATCCACAATGGCACCCAATGATTCATAGTGCTTCAAGGCAGCCTTGATAACTTCTTTAACTTTTTCATCGACCCCTTCGACAAGATATTCCTTTGGCACAGCGATTCGAAGACCATTAACGTTAGTGTCGTCATTTAATTGAGCACCAAAGTCAGGAACATCACGAGTTGAGGAAGTCAAATCATGATCATCGTGTCCGCTGATTAAAGAAGTCAGCAGTGCATTATCTTTCACGCTAGTGGTTAACCAACCGACTTGGTCTAAACTTGAACCAAAGGCGATGATTCCCCAACGTGATACACGACCATAAGTAGGCTTCATCCCTACGACACCGTTATATGAAGCTGGAAGGCGAATTGAGCCCCCAGTATCAGTTCCTAGCGCAGCAAGTACTTCACCGGCGGCAACTGAAGCGGCTGATCCACCAGAAGAACCACCAGGTACACGGGTTAGATCCCATGCATTGTGGGTTACCTGGTAAGCTGAGTTTTCGGTAGAACCACCCATGGCGAATTCATCCAAGTTCAATTTACCAGCATTAATAAAGTTTTGTGCTTTGAGTTTTTCAATCACGGTTGCATCATAAATTGGCTTGAAGTTATCCAAGATTTTTGACGCAGCAGTCGTGCGAATGTCTTTGGTAACAATGTTATCTTTGACACCCAAAGGAATACCGGCAACCAATTGGTCAGCGGCAATCCCTTTTTCATCTAATGCAGCAGCTTCTGCCAACGCATTTTCTTCATTCAAAGTTAAGAACGCTTCGATTTGATCATCTTTAGCTTTGATGTTGTCATAGGTTGCTTTCGTCAATTCAGTTGCACTGATTTTCTTGTTAACCAAGTCATCATGCAATTGAGTTAAATCAGTTTCATAAAAATTCATTACTCAGCATCCCCACTTTCATCGATAATTGCAGGAACTTTGATGTAACCATCTTCTGCATCCGGTGCATTTTTTAAGAGTGCGTCTCTTTGGTGACTATTAACTGCGACGTCTTCACGCATCACGTTGACACGATCAGTTGCTGATGTCATTGGTTCTACACCAGTGGTATCCACTTTTTCGAGTGTTTCAAACAAGTCGATAATACTTTCTAGTTGTGGAGTGAACTCTGAAAGTTCTTCATCAGTAAATTTCAATTTTGCCAATGAAGCGACGTGTTGTACTTGTTGCTCATCAATTTGACTTGCCATTTTATTATCCTCTTTTCAAATTGTTCATACCGTAATATTGTACCATATCGCAGAATTTTTTTAAGTTATCTTACCTAGTTTTTTGAAAAAAAGCCACGCGATTTTCATGATTTATCTAGGATTTTACTTGGTAACGGATACACTGGAAAAATGATAATTTGGATTTTGAAATATGTTTTATATTAATTACCGAATTGAATCGAACTCTAGGTTTTTGAAACATGCTATTCAATTCAATCACCTCCGGTTAATCCATAAAATTCTTCATCTAATTTCTGATGAATTCATTTTATTTATTAATCCTCGTTGATTACCGAATTGGACCGCAATCTAACTTTTGAAACGTGTTCGCTCAGCCAGACCACTCACCTAACCAAAAATAACACCTATGATTCAAAAAACAAATCATAGGTGTTATTTTCAGTTAGAAACTATAAATATTATATTTTTTTGAAACGTACTCGCTCAATCAATACCGTCACCTAACTCAAAAATGGCCATTCAAGCAAACCCACTTGAACGACCATTTTTATGTTAGAAGCTCCGGTATTCCCTATTGAGCTCGCACTCTTTAATTTTAATAACTATCAAACACATGCGTTGTAAACTTACTATCGCCCGAATCACGGAAGGCAATTGCTTGTAAGTCAGTCGCAGATTGAATCTTAATATCAATTGGGATTCCCTTTTGTAGATACTTGTTAGCGGCTTGCGCAATGTATTGAGTGAAACTGGTAATTTCAGTTTGACTGTAGAATTGCGTTGTAACGGTGATATGCATCCCCGATAAGCTACCATCAGTATATTGTGCTTGAGCTGTTACACCACTCAAGTTAGGGAAGAAGCCTTGAATTTGGCTCTTAAAATTAGAGAACGTATCGTTATCATCTTGATCATCACTACTACTGCTAGTTGATGATGCCTTAGGATAAACTTTATTCTTCACATTCATTTGTTTCCAACTACTAATCTTTGAACCACTATTTGAAGTGTATTCAAAGAAGGTTCCACCGACCAAGCTATCATTAGCGGCTTGCTTGTAAAGCGCAATCGTAATCGGCACGTCTTTTAAGGCACTCTTTTTACGCAAACGTTTCAAAACTGTTTGAGCAGCTTTTTCACCATAGTCCTTCATTTCTGAATCACTAATATTTTGCTTATAAGTTGGACCATCAGTCGTCTTTTGGTAGTAATCAATCGAATTCAAACCAATTCCGACGGTAATTCCATGTAATTTCAAGGAACTACCACTTTGACTCATAAAGTCTTGTTCTTCAATTTGTTGGATATATATTGGATTACGAGTACCATTGGTTTTACCTTTAACAGGATTCAAACCAGACGCATTACTGCTCGACTTACGAGACAGCCAGTTTTCAATTGTACTTGTTGAAAGGTATTGCCCTTCTTCAAAGACGTACGATTTGGTCGAGTAAACTTTCTTAGAAACATTGAGTAAGCCAGTTTCAAAACTCTTCAAGTTAAAGAGGTTATCGTTTTGACTGACATTGACCCCACGAGACTTACTGACTTGATATTTACCATTTTTGATAACGCCTTGATAAGTACCACTTTCGGCCTTTCCAGTTGTGGAATAGCTCGACGACTTACTGCTACTTGAACTTGAGCTGCCAAAACTACATGACGCTAAAATCAATGTAACTGATAAGCTCGCGACTATGGCAATTGCCTTTTTAAATTTCAATTCGATGAATCCTCCTTCATGGCCGTTTCAAAACGTTGCTCGTTCCATATCTCAATGCCTAAATCTTGTGCTTTTGCTAATTTACTACCAGCATCAGCGCCAGCAATGAGTAAATCGGTTTTTTTCGAAACACTGCCAACCACATTGGCACCGTGTGCTTCCAGCCACTCTTTCGCATCATTGCGTGTGAATGCCTCTAGCTTACCTGTCAGGACAACCTTTTGTCCAGTCCATTCGCTATCAACAATTACATCCGTTGCCCCTAGATAATCTGTATTAACCCCGGCGGTTTGTAATTCATTAACTAATTGTTTAACTTGATCATTATCAAAATAGGTCACGACGCTATCGCCGATTGTTGGTCCAATCGATTCCACTTCACTAATTGCTTCGCTAGAAGCCGTCATGAGTGTCTCAATCGAGGTAAAATGAGTTGCGATAATTTTGGCAGCTTTCGCACCAACATGGCGAATCCCTAACCCAAATAATAAACGTTCTAATGAATTATGCCGACTTGTGTCGATGGCTGTCAATAGGTTATCGGCGGATTTCTCCCCAAATTTATCTAAAGTTAATAATTGATCCTTAGTCAGCCGATATAAACCGGCCACATCATCAATCATTTTGAGTTCAAATAACTGCTCAACGATTCGAGGGCCAAGGCCGTCAATGTTCATCGCGTTCCGAGAAGCAAAATGAGCCAAGCCTTCCTTAATTTGCGCTGGACACATCGGATTGATACACCGTAAAGCCACTTCTCCGTCTAAATGAACCAGTTGTGAATCACATTCTGGACATCTAGTAGGG
Organism: Paucilactobacillus nenjiangensis; assembly: GCF_005405445.1. Classification (GTDB taxonomy): domain Bacteria; phylum Bacillota; class Bacilli; order Lactobacillales; family Lactobacillaceae; genus Paucilactobacillus; species Paucilactobacillus nenjiangensis. The sequence goes on along the minus strand of NZ_BJEB01000026.1, from coordinate 11,970 downwards.
ATTTCGTAGGCGACGCTATCTGATAACCGTTTCGCGAGGTTAACATGAGAAATTTCTGGGATAATATCGCCCGCTTTATGCAAGTAGACGGTATCGCCAATGCGAACGTCTTTTTCAATTAAATAATCCGGGTTATGCAGGGAAGCCCGTGAGACGGTTGTTCCAGCTAATTGCACTGGATCCATGACCGCTGTCGGTGTCACTGTACCAGTTCGGCCCACAGTCCATTCAATTTCACGCAGAATGGTTTGTTCCTCTTCTGGTGGAAATTTATAGGCAATTTCCCAGCGCGGTACCTTAACGGTATTCCCTAGTTCAGCTTGTAAATGTAAGTCATTGACCTTTTCCACAATCCCATCAATGCCAAATTCAAGCGAGTTCCGTTGCTCAGTGAACTTATCAATGTAATCATGAATTTCAGCTGGTGTAGTCACTTTTTGATAATTTTCATTAATTGAGAAGCCTAATTCTTTGAGTCGTTCCAAGGCAGCACTTTGAGTATCAACTCCAAGTACCTCAAATTCAGGAACGTAATAAGCAAATACGCTCAACTCACGCTCCGCCGTCACTTTGGCATCTAATTGACGTAAGCTACCTGCAGCGGCATTCCGTGGATTGGCAAAAACTGCCTCGCCATCAGCTTCTCTTTGTAAATTTAACTTGGCGAACGCTTCTTTTGGCATATAACATTCACCACGAACCTCAACCGATAATGGTTCACTGAGCTGTTGGGGGACTGATTTGATCATTTTTAAATTTTTAGTGATGTCTTCGCCGATGGTTCCGTTGCCCCGAGTTGATCCTTGAACAAACTTTCCGTTTTCATAGACCATCGAGACGGCGAGTCCGTCAATTTTTAATTCCAAATTAAATTCTAGATTATCTTTTGTATTTTTATAAACTCGGTCGTTAAATTCCATTAATTCTTCAACGGAGAATACATCCCCCATCGACAACATTGGAATTTCATGGACCACCTTGTCTAAGTTGCTATCCGGTGCTCCACCGACCTGTTGTGTTGGTGAATCGGCAGTGACTAATTCTGGAAATTTAGTTTCCAACGCCACTAATCTAGCATACGTTTGATCATAGATAAAATCTTCAACAGAGGGTTGATCTTGTTCATAATACTCAACTCCCCATTGCACAATTTTAGCTTTAATCTCATTAATTTCACTAGTCGCTTCTGCCAGTGTCAGCTGTTCAATTGGTTTTAATTCATCCATTCAATTCACCTTTGTTACTGAATTATATTCGCGATTGGTTCGGTTGTTTTAATGCCCATCCGATATAACTCGTTCCAACTTTTTTATTTAGTCAATCAACTTTTGGCTCGATTCACCAATAAATCTTTACCAGAAATTCGTTAGTGCTCCTGATTTTACCGGTTGAGATGGCACACTCTTTAATCATGTTCCCATTCACTGTTCTCTCCGCCTAACTTCAAATCAATTACCTTACCAAAATACGGTAAGTTTCTTGATTCTTTGTTAGTGCTCAAGACCAATGCGTGAATGGTCTCACACTATCCTTTTTCTATCGGTGCAAAGCTAGCTAAGAGGCGTTTGATACCTTGAGCTGGGAAGGCAATATCAAGTTCCATATCGTCGCCTTCTCCATTGATTTTAACAACTGTCCCTTGACCCCACTTTTTGTGGTTGACTTTATCGCCAGTCTTCCAAGCCACTTTGTCAGCGCCTGTGCCATTAAATGACACCACTTTTGAAGAAGTGGTAGCGGCGTGATAGGTGGTTGCCATTGCATTGCGTTGTGCGAATGGCACTTGACGCGCACCAGATGCGCCTCCACCAACATTCACGTTTTCATTTTTAATTAAATCAGCATCGATTTCATCAATGAAGCGTGAAGCTTGATTATTTTGGTGACGGCCGTACAGCATCCGTGAATAAGCATTGGTTAAATACAGTTTCGTCTTCGCACGAGTAATTCCGACGTAAGCGAGACGACGTTCTTCTTCCAATTCATCATCTTCCATAATGGCCCGAGATAATGGAAAAATTCCTTCTTCTAAGCCCATCAAAAAGACAACTGGAAATTCAAGTCCCTTGGCGGCATGCAAAGTCATTAAAGTCACAGCCGGTGCGGATTCATCGACATCATCTTGCGCAGATACTAATTGTAAATCAGCTAAAAAGTTAATTAAATTATCTGATTTGTTTTCAACTTCATCGTCAGGATGAGCTTTATCATATTCTTGAGTAACAGACATGAATTCATCCAAGTTTTCAATCCGAGATTGATTTTCAAGGGTGGGATTAGCCGCTAAAGCAGCGGTGTAACCCGTCTTTTTCAAGATTTGTTCCGTCAGTTCAGTAATAGATAGGAACTCAGTCATTTTTTGGAGGTCAGTCATAATCCGGCCAAAGTCATCGAGTGAATTACGCGCCCGAGTTGAAAGACCATTGTTTAACAAGACATTTTGAGAAGCTTCTAACATGGACCATCCGTTGTCACCGGCAAATAAGCGCAATTTTTCAATGCTGCTAGCACCGATACCACGTTTGGGTTCGTTGACTACCCGCTCAAAGCTCATTGAGTCAGCAGGATTAACCATTAAGGTTAAATATGCAAGCACATCACGGATTTCTTTCCGGTCGTAGAACTTATGTCCACCAACCATTGTGTATGGCACATTGGCTTTAAGGAAGGTTTCTTCAATTACACGTGATTGGGCGTTAGTCCGGTAGAGAATCGCAAAATCATTGTAATTTTGGTGGTTATCTTTGATACCTTCTTGAATTTTTGAGACCACAAAATGAGACTCGTCATTTTCTGACTGGCCACGATAATAAGAGATTTTTTCACCCTTGCCATTGTCAGTCCACAAGTCTTTTTCACGGCGAATCGTGTTGTTTTGAATGACCTCATTTGCGGCATCCAAAATGGTTTGAGTTGAACGATAGTTTTGATTTAAGAGCACAGTTTTAGCGTCTGGATAATCTTTTTCAAAGTTCAAGATATTTTCCATATTGGCACCACGCCAACCGTAAATACTCTGATCAGCATCCCCAACTACACAGAGATTTCTGAATTGTTGCGCCAACATGTTAACCAGCTTGTATTGAGCATCATTGGTATCTTGGTATTCATCCACATGGATATAGTGGAATTTGTTTTGGTAGAACGCCAACGTTTCTGGATTTTGTTCAAACAATTCAATCGTGAGCATAATCAAATCGTCAAAGTCGACGGCTTGGTTCGCTCGTAATTCACGTTGGTAATTTTTGTAGACGTTCGCCACAATGTTTTCAAAGGGTGAAGCAGCGTCTTTTTCATATTCAGCTGGGGTTTTCAAAGCATTCTTTGCGTTGGAAATTTCTGAGCCAATTGCGCGAGGATCAAACTTTTTAGTATCAATATTTAAATCCGCACAGACTCGTTTGATTAACGTCCGTTGTTCACTGGTGGCCGCAATCGTAAAGGCACGGTTATAACCAATTTGTTCAATGTCTCGGCGTAAAATTCGGACACACAATGCATGGAACGTTGAAACCCAAACATCACGCGCACCTTCAGGTAATAATTTACCAACCCGGTCACGCATTTCTTTAGCTGCCTTGTTGGTAAAGGTAATCGCTAAAATATTCCATGGATTAACATCTTTTTCTTCAATTAAATACGCAATCCGGTGGGTCAGCACCCGCGTTTTGCCAGATCCGGCGCCAGCCATTACGAGTAATGGTCCTTCAGTTGCCAAAACCGCTTCAGACTGCCGGTCATTCATTCCTTTTATTAATGGTAAATTTGCCACTTGTATGTCAATCCCCTCTAAATTCAATCATTAAATATTATACCAAATTTAGGCATGTAATGGCACTGCTCAGTCCACGAAAAAATGGTGACATCCGCTGAAAAGCAGACTCACCATTGATTAAACCGTTTATTAACTATTTAATAAAATCAAAAATTAATTTAACAAAGAAAATCACCAACACCACCAAAATAATTGGTTTGGCAATCTTCGCACCGCCACGTTTGAAATAAACGGCCCCGAGATAATTACCGGCAATCCCAAACAATCCGGCGGTTAACCCTAAGACGAGCAATACTTTGCCACTGAACAAGAACACTGAGAGCGCCGTCACGTTAGTCGTCAGGTTAATCACTTTCGTCGTCCCCGCGGCTAAATTAATTGGCAGATGTGCAATACCTGTCAAACACAGTAACAAAAAGGTCCCTGTTCCCGGACCGTAAAAGCCGTCATAAATGCCTAGCGTAAATGCAATCACCACCGACGTCCATACTTGCTTACTCACCACGTCTTCGGAGAACGAATTTGCTTTGAGCGCTTTCTTATTAAAGACCAGGTACAAGGCGGTCAACGGCAATACCACCAGTAAGATAATCCGAAAATAATAATCGGAAATATGTAACGCAATTCTCGCCCCAGAAAATGATCCAAGTAAAGCTGCCAAAATTGTCACCACTGACAACTTCAATTTCATGTAACCACTCCGTGCAAACTGCAAGGTCGAAACCGTCGTTCCCATCGCTGACGATAGTTTGTTAGTGCCAATTGCAAAATGCACCGGCATCCCCGTCATCACGTACGCCGGCAGCGAAATTAGGCCACCACCACCCGCGATGGAATCGACAAAACCACCCAAAAATACCAACGGACACACAATCAAAAATGTAATCAATCCCATCACTCTCCAAAAAAATATTGTCCTTAGCATAGCATTTCATTAGTATAAATCATATTATATATTATGAGTCATAAATAATATTTATGGAGGCCAGTATGTTTACCATTAGTGATTATATTTTAACGATTGTTGAGCAAGGGACTTTTTCAAACGCTGCCAAGCAGTTACATATTTCACAGCCGGCATTGAGCATCGCCGTCAAAAAGCTCGAAACTGAATTGGGTTATCAACTATTTGAACGTAGCAATAATCCGCTAACGCTCACGGCGGTAGGCGAAATCTATGTCGCCAAAGCGCAACAAGTTCAAACCTTACAAGAAGAACTCCACGATGACCTCGACAATTTAAAACATAATGTCGTCGGCACTCTCAAGTTAGGTGGCGCCTTTATTTCAGTCAATTATTTATTGCCACCTCTACTGAAACAATTTCACACTGAATATCCCCAGGTTCATCTCGACTTACAAGAAGCTCCCTTCCCTGAATTGCCCAGCTTGTTAATTCAAAATAAATTAGACTTAGCGGTTGATACGGACTGGTTTTTAAATCCCAATATTGAAACAGTCCAGCTCTTTGAAAATCATCTATTATTGGCGGTGGCCGATGAATTAATGCCAGCTCAGCTGGTCAATCGTAGTGGCTATCGCAGCAACGATATTGCCAATGGTTTACACCTAACTGATCAACGCCCAAAAATTAACTTAGCCGAACTCACCGAATTACCGTTTATCCTAATGACGCCGTCTAATGAAATCTATCAACGCACCAAATCGTACTTTGCTGAGGCTAACTTTTCACCCATTTCACCATTGACCGTTAATCAACAAGTAAGTAGCTTTGAATTTGCTAAACAGTATTGGGGCGCCGCCTTTATTACGGATACGTTGGTTCAATCCAGTCCGACGGTCCATGATTTACATTTCTACCGGATTGATAGTCCTGAGCAACCACGATTCGTCGCCATTTCATATCACAAACAACAATATATTTCGCGGGCCAAACAGGCATTTATCGACTTTGCAACCAATTATTTTATGGCCAAATAAAAAAGAATCCTATTCGGATTCTTTTTTCTCACTCCACATTTCGGTATTATCCAGTTGCATTTCGATTTTATCAATGGATTCACCAGTCGCAATAATGTGGCCAATTTTTGATTTAATGGGTTCGGGGTAACCGTAGTAGTACCAGTTGTCTTTCAACACCCACTGCGTTTGTAATTCAGGTAATTGACTTTGTTCAAAAGTTTTTAAAACAGCCTGTTGAATGACTTTGACATCTTTCAAAGGTGCGCCGGCAATCGCCGTGATAAATTGGGTATATTGATCAACATTAGTGACTGTATCAAATAAATCTGCTTGAACGCAGATACCCGGCTTAATCCCTTTCAAATACAATGCATTCGTATCAGTCAAATAAAACTCGATTTCAATGCTGCCATAGCCATCAATCCCGCTTGCCGTTTCATTACCAATTCGTAGCATCTCATCAACAACGGGTTGACTTAGTTTCGCCAATTTGGCCGAAATCAATTGGGTGCCCTCAATTTGTTTTTCAATAATTGGGAACGACCGATCAATTTGTCCTTTAGCAATGATTAATGAAAACTCACGCACATGCGGAATGTAAGATTCCAACACAAACGTCCCGGTGTCAATGAAATCCGCAGCCTTGGCAACATCTGAGGACCGACTAATCAGTAATGAATCGTTGTCCCGAACCCGTTGAATTGGCCGAATCACCGCCGGATAACCAATGGAATCAATTGATGAATAGACATCATCTAAGCCTAAAATCGTGACATAGGGAGCAATATTAACATTAATTTGGTCAAAAAATGCCCGTCCTAATAAACGATCTTGAATGATTTCGAGCGCATTTTGGCCCTGAGGAACCGTCGTAAACTGACTGATATATTCAATCACTGACGAATTAATCATATCGTCGACATACGCGACAAAATCACATTCTTCCGCAAAATGCTTCAACTGATCCTTATCGTTATTTGCACCGATAATCATAAAATCCGCCTGTTGTAGTGCATCATCCGACGGCGATGGCCCGTATGCTCCAACCTTGTATCCCATTACTTTTGCCACCATCACTAGCCGCAAAGCTGAATATCCTCCACCCATAACTCCTAATATTTGTCCTGGATAAAATGGTTGATTGCTCATTGTTAACACCTCATCAATTTATTTTACTGCTCATCCATAAAGGTTACTTTGCCATCAGCCAACGACTTGATTCTGGCTAATGATTCTAAATGAATGCCTTGTGCCTTAATTTTATCGGCACCGGGTTGGAAACTTTTTTCAATCACAATTCCGACCCCTGCTACTTCAATACCTGCTTGCTTGGCAATATCAATTAGTCCGAAGACAGCTTGACCATTGGCTAAAAAATCATCAATAATCAGCACTTTGTCGTCAGCATTAATATACTTTTGCGAAACCGTAATTTGGTTTTCAGTTTGTTTGGTAAATGAATAGACTGAAGAAGAATACAAATCGTCGGTCAACGTCAGGCTTTTTTGCTTACGTGCGAAGATAACCGGCACATGCATTTGTAACCCCGTCATAATAGCCGGCGCGATTCCAGAAGATTCGACTGTCAAAATTTTGGTAATTCCTTGGTTTTGGAATAAGTGGGCAAATTCCTGACCCATTTCAAACATTAAGTCTGGATCCATTTGATGATTTAAAAATTGGTCAACTTTCAAAACATCCCCAGATAAAACAACCCCGTCTTGTTTAATGCGTTCTTCTAATGCCTTCATTATAATCCCCTAACTGTCATATTGATCTAGTTTGTATTTCTGAATAATTGATATTAACTTGCTTGCGTACGTTGGATCAGTTGCATAGCCCGCATTTTGCAAAGCTTGTGCAGCATCTTGATAACTAGTTGCGGCAATTACTTGCGCATACTGTTGACTGTTGTAAGTCGTACCATTAACCATCAATAAGGCATGCTCATCAATTGAAGCATTCCAACTGGCATATACTTGAAACCGACCATTAATCGTAATCCACTCGCCGTTGACATATTCTTGCGTGCGTAAAACCTTACTGTTGTTTGGATCATCACTTTTGACACCGAATAAATTGTAGTATTTGGCGGCAAGCGTACTTTTACCCCAGTTAGATTCCAAAATAGCTTGAGCAATCGTAATTGAAGCATAGACATGATGTTGCTGCATCATCGCCTGCGCTTCTGGTTTGACTGACGCAATAAACTGTTCTTTTGCAGACGGCATCTTTGCACGAGCTTCTTGTTCCACCCGAATTTGGTGAAGTTCATAAACTCCATAACCTACCAAGAAAAATGCCAGCAACAAAACGAATAAGTTTTTCCACTTTAAATGGCCACGATTAAATAAAAAATTGGTCGGACGGTACTTTTTTCGTCTTCGTTTGGCCACCCAGTTTCACCTCTACATCAAATCTTCCTACCAAAATAATACCACAAATTACGCACGTTAAGCCGATACATAATCAACAATCATTATATCGATTTTTTTCCAATCATTTCAAGTTATCCTATCAAAATTATCGCCAACTTTGTCATCCTTAAAGGAAATTTACATTTTGCTTACATATCATCTTATTATCCATCTTTCCCCACGCATAACTTCATTTCCGCCGTCGATATGATTATTTTGACAACCTCAAAATCCATGATATGATTACTTTGTGTTAAGGTCACCTGATAGTTGTGATATTAGATGGCTGACGGAGTATAGTACGTGTTTTGGTTGACTAGTCCTTGTGACTAGTCTTTTTTATTTCAAATACTTTAGCAAAATCGTAAAACGAATTATACTCCACTCTAATTCCTACACATAACCAACTTTCCCTCAGTCATTTCCCTCACAAAATTTTTTAATTTTAATGCAAATCAAGTAAAAATGCGTACCCATAAATCAAACGTGGATACGCACTTTTTTATCTCCCGATGGCATGTTTAGTTGGAAAGATCGACATAATTTCGCCATCAACTGGTGACACAATTTGTCCTTCGGTCGGATTGACCGCATACCCATCGCCTAATAATTTCTGAGCAAATGTGGCATCATCGACATCTTCAATATTGACGAATGCCCCATTTGCGACACTATAAAAATCATTGACGACACCAGATTCAACATTTGGATTGGTTTCGGCGGGAGCAGTTGCTGGTTCTTCAGTAACTTCGCCCGCTTCCGCACCATCTGCATAAAGTTTCTTCAACGCTTCGGCCACGAATTGCACCTCAGTCCCGACAATGATATGCACATTGGTATCATCTAACAAATTCACACCGGCAGCGCCAGAAGCACGCACCGCTGGTTGATTAACTGCCTGCGGATCATTTAATTGCAGGCGCAAACGGGTCGTACAATTATCAATCACTTTAATATTATTTTTACCGCCAATCGCCGCATAAATTTTCTTAGCTTGGACGGTATACTTGTCATCATTTTCATCAGTGGCAACGGCAGTACTCTCATCTTCAACCACATCAGGTTCGCGACCGGGAGTCATCAAGTTAAACTTCTTAATCGCAAAATCAAAAGTGAAGTAATAAATAACTGCCATCACTAAGCCTTGCACAATTAACATGTACGGTTTATTGGCAATCGCCATGTGAAAACTCAAAGAATAATCGACAAGTCCGGCGCTAAATGCAAATCCGGCTGTCCAGTGCATGAAGGCAGCAAAGGCCAGTGACAAGCCAGTCAAAGCGGCATGAATTAAATATAATGGCCAAGCGACAAACATAAATGAAAATTCCAATGGTTCGGTAACGCCAGTAAAGAATGACGCAAACGCACCAGCCATCAATAAACCACCAACTTGTTTCTTTTTGTCAGCACGGGCATTGCGGTACATTGCCAAAGCTCCGGCTGGTAAACCAAACATCATTACTGGGAAGAAACCGGCTTGATACATCCCCGTAATCCCTTTGGTTCCCTTGTTAGCCCAAAACTTACCGATATCATTAATTCCCGCCGTATCAAATCAAAAGACTGAATTCAACGCTTGATGTAGCCCGGTTGGAATCAATAATCGGTTAAAGAACCCATAAAGTCCGGCACCGACTGCACCTAAGTTCACGATAAACTTACCAAAGTTAACCAGGCCTTCGTAGACTGGTGGCCAAATCACGATTAACAAGGCAGTCACCACCAACATCACGGCGGCAGTCACGATTGGAACTAACCGTTTCCCACTAAAAAACGAGAGCGCCATCGGTAATTTGGTCTGATAAAAGCGGTCATACAGCGCGGCAGCAATTAACCCGGCAATAATCCCAATAAAGACATTACTACCAAGACTAGCGTAGGCAGGATCAACTTTGGCTTCTTTGATTCCCATCAAAGTCGCTACGGATGCAGGATAAAGCACTTTGGTTAGAATTAAATAACCAACCAAACCAGCTAGTGCAGCGGCACCATCCCCACCTTTAGACATCCCGATTGCGAGACCTATCGCAAATAAAATAGGTAAACTACCCAAAATTGCATTAGAACCAGCACTCAAGAACTTAGCGAAGAATCAATCTTGAGGTAGCCAATTCCCAATCCCGACTAAAAGTGCGGCAGCTGGTAAAACTGCCACGGGAAGCATTAAAGATCTACCCATTTTCTGTAAATACGTCTTCATATCTTATCTCCTTCTCATTGCCAATAGACAAAATTTTACACGTTTGCTAAATCCGACGCAATATAAAATTTGAATTGGTATATATCAATATAGTGGGACAGTATCACATTGAGCAGTAATCGTGTAGATTTGGTCTACTTGATCTACATTTTATGCATCTTTGTTAATAAGACACTGTAAAAAAAATAGACTTAAAACAGAATACTATTCTGAATTAAGTCTATTAATTAACATATGAAGAAGATTTGCTTAACATTCAAAACTATTTGACTACTCTAACTTAAATCCCTGATGTGCGACCATTGAAAAAATCGCGTCCCGACTAGGATTACCATGTGCGGCAAACCGATTAATCATCTCGCTAAATTTTTCCTGACGAGGAGCCCCAGCCCGCGTATTGTAATACTGGTATACCCGTTGATCATAATCTTCCATTTGAGCATCATAATCTGGTGCCGGTCGATATTTATCTGTCATTTGGAACAATGACTTGTTTAACCGCGGTTTCTTTTCAGGTTTGTCATCTGGTACTCCAATGGCAACTCCCAAAACTGGGAAAGTATATTGCGGTAGTTCCAATGCTTCAATAGTGGCTTGCACGTCATCCAAAAATGACCCCATAATTAATGATCCCAAGCCTTCACTTTCAGCAGCTAACGCAAATGATTGTGCGGCCAAGGTAGCATCATAAAAGCCGCCTAAGAAGCGGTCGAAGTTGATCATATACTCAATACTCTGACCGGCTTTTTGAGCCAATTCAACGTTACGTTTTTGATCAGCGATGAACATTACCAGTTCTTCGCCGCCAGTAAACTGATGATTACCTAGTTCGCTCATACGGGCTAGTTGTTGTTTGTCTTTAATTCTAATCACCGTATAGGCCTGCATAAAATTAGACGTGGCGGTACGTTGCGCAATTGCCAACAGATTATCGACACGGTCACTATCTAACGGTTGATCCTTAAATTTACGAATTGTGCGGTGGTCTAACATTAATGCTTCTGTTTCATTATTAGCTGTCATATTCTCACTCCATTTTTAAATTTATCCTTTGTTGCGAATGACCGCTCGTATTGCCCAGCTGCCAGTAAACAACGCAATCATCACAGCCGTAACCGATGGCCAGATAAAGGCGAAGACAATGGAAATCAATCCCGGGATAATTAAGATTAAACGCGTATCATTAATTTTTTTCAAGGCGTTACGTTGTTTTTCATCTTCAATTTGATGCGAAGTCATACGGGCTAACCAATACAACATAATAATAATTAACATGTAATCGACGGCATAAACCACACTTGGTGCGACGGAAGTTGGAAATTCACCATACCAAGCCGTGGCCACTGGAATTAATGAAATTGGAAAAATGGTCAACACAATTAACCAAAGTAAACGGGTGGTCACTTTACGGACACTGTTAATGATATTGTGATGACTAATCCAGAAACTAGCGGTCAGCAAAAAGCTGATGACATACGCCATGAATTTCCAAATCCAACCACTACTAACAATGGCACTCCAAGTCGGCTGATTCGGCGTACTTAATTCCAAGACAATGATGGTAATAATAATGGCGTGAACTACTCCGGGAATAAATTCCCGGGCTTCTAGGAACACCGCATACTTGCCTATCACTCTTTGAATGATACGTA
>NZ_BJEB01000025.1 GCF_005405445.1 Paucilactobacillus nenjiangensis | reverse complement strand
CCGCCGTATACGGAACCGTACGTACGGTGGTGTGAGAGGTCGGTAGCTGAACTAATCAACTGCCTCCTACTCGATTGTGGAATGATAGAACAACGAAGTTTTTAACTAGTCGTTCAAATGTTGAATTGCATATGCAGCTTCATCTGCGGTAAATTGTTCGCCATAACTAGAGGTTAATTGGTCTGAAATTGCATCAGGAGACATGTCCATATTATCCTGGTAATCTTTTGCCTTAGTTAACGCATTTTTGTTCCAGCCGACATTTTTTAAATTATCAACTGCGTATTGAGATGCTTCTGGTGAAAATCCCTCGCCAGCATCAGAAGATAATTGATCATATACTCCAGCTTTTGACATGTCCATCATTCTGGCATAAGTGGCTGCTTTACGTAATGCAGATTTATAATCAGCTGGAACGTCATCCGTAGAAGACGATTCTGTATTTTCTTCAGAATCTTCCTTTGATGAAGTCGCAACCTTTGTTGATTCAGTGCTGACCGGTGTATCTGATTTTGAACTTGTATCTGACTTTTTACCCATATTGGACAATGCAGCAACGACTAAAATAATAATTAGCCAAATCCACCATTTTTTGTACCATGCTTTTTGATTCTTTGTTTCCATATTGATTCCTCCAAAAGCAGCTTTTAGTGCCATTCAGAATTTGGGCATTTATTATTTGCTTCCAACAATGCTATTCTTCAAACTGTTTGTTGACGCGACTTGCAATCAAAACTGTATCCTGAAAAGCACGAGTGGCTTCAGGAATCGAATCCGCGTGAATAAATTGAGTCCAGCCGCCGTCAACATGGATCTGAACCTGCATTTCAACCCGGTGAATGGTGATTGCACCAACTCTTGCAAATGAAACATAATTAAACATTAATAAATCCTCCTAAATTTGTATCTAATTAATAGATACGGTAAAAAATCGCTTTTACATTAAATTAATTAATTTTTTTTGAAAAGGTTAGTGATATTTTGAATTACATATTGTGGTATACTAATTAAGTATTCGTTTATCTTCTGCGGTTTGACCGTAGAAATGTAATCTGATATAATAAGCAAGTTGTATTTGTGAACCGCAACTACAACCGCACGCAACAAGTCTTCAAAGCTTTAAGTAGCTACTTGTATGGCGAGTCTAAGATATTAAGGAGGTGCACAATATGTACGCAATTATCGTAACAGGTGGAAAACAATATAAAGTTGAAGCCGGAGAAGCTATCTTCGTTGAAAAATTAAACGTTGAAGCTGGTGAAAAAGTTACTTTTGACGAAGTTGTCTTCGTTGGTGGTGACTCAGCTAAGATCGGTACACCAACAGTTGCTGGCGCAACCGTTACAGGTACTGTTGAAAAGCAAGGCAAAGAAAAGAAAGTTATTACTTTCAAGTACAAAGCCAAGAAACATTCACATACTAAGCAAGGTCATCGTCAACCATATACTAAGGTTGTTATTGACGCCATCAACGCTTAATCGAGGTAAGTACAATGATTAAAGCAAATTTTGAATTAGATTCTCAAGACAATATCTTGAGTTTCCAAGTAACAGGACATGCTGAAGCTGGGCCTTATGGACAAGATATTGTTTGTGCGGCCATCTCAGTTTTGACCATTTCAACCATTAATGGGTTAGAAAATGTTGTTGATGTGCATCCCCAAGTCATCTCAGATGATTCAGAGGGTGGATTCATATCAGTTCAAAAGTTGGCAATTGACCATGATAGTCAAATCTTGTTAAAAACTCTGATGAATGGAGTTCGTGATGTAGCTCAGTCTTATCCGGACAATATCATCGTTGAAGAAGTTACAAAAATTTAAAGTTGGAGGTGAACGATTATGATTATGGATTTACAATTCTTCTCACATCATAAAGGGGGCGGTTCTACTGCCAACGGTCGTGACTCAGCTGGACGTCGTCTTGGTACAAAAGCTGCAGACGGTTCAACAGTTACAGCCGGTTCAATCCTTTATCGTCAACGTGGAACACATATCAATCCTGGTGAAAATGTTGGTCGCGGAAACGACGACACACTTTTCTCAAAGGTTGACGGTGTGGTTAAATTCGAACGCATGGGTCGCGACAAACGTAAAGTTTCAGTTTACCCAGTTGCTGAATAATTAAAGTTGATTACTATCCCAAAAGTTTTGGCTTTTGGGATATTTTTGTGGAGTTAAATAGGTGGTGAAACTGATGAACCAGATTGAACAACTAAAAAATTTATTCCCAGAGTTATTTATTGATGCTTTTTTAATTACTGATGAAATTAATATGCAGTATTTAACCAATTTTGGTTTAACACAAGGTGATGGTTGTGTTCTAGTCACAGCTAGTGAAACGTACATAATTACTGATGCACGCTTTGAAGAAGCTCTAAATGAAACAAATTTAGGCGATGTCAAAGTAAGGATTACCCGTGATTACTTTGGGGCTGTGAACACATTGTGTGGTGCATTGGGTTTAGAAACGATTGGAATTGAAGATACGGTTTCTTTACGTATTTACGACGCATTAGTTGATCAGTTGGATGCTGATATCGATGCAATGGACGATGTCATTGAGACTTTACGTTTTGTTAAAAGTTCATCTGAAATTATGAGATTAACTGCTTCCGCAGAATTAAGTTCGGCCGGTTTTGAATATCTGACCCAAGCTATACACGTAGGAATGTCAGAATTGGAAGTAGCTAATTTACTCGATGCTTGGATGAAACAGCAAGGTGCTCAAAAGTCTTCTTTTGATACAATTGTCGCTAGTGGCATCAATGCGGCCAAACCGCACGCCACTGCAAGTGATAAAATTATCCAGTCTGGTGATTCCGTCGTACTCGATTTCGGCTACTTTTTGGACAACTACACGTCCGATATCACCCGAACTGTGGTGATGGGAGAAGCTAGTGAGCAGATTAAAGAGATTTATGGCGTTGTGTTGGCAGCATCTCAGGCGGTGATTACAACTGCTAAAGCCGGCGCCAATGGACAAGAACTTGATGCTGCCGGTCGAAATATCATTGATCAAGCTGGGTATTCACAGCAATTTAATCATGGCATGGGACATGGTATCGGAATGTCAGTGCATGAATTACCAGCAAGCTATGGACCAAACAGTTCATTAAAACTTAAGTCTAATCAAATTATTACCGTCGAGCCTGGAATATATCTTCCAAATCTTGGTGGAGTGAGAATTGAAGACGATATTTTAATCACTGAAAACGGTCACGAAGTACTAACAACTGCTAATAAAGAACTGCTAATTTTGTAATTTAGTTGCAATTTTGCGTTTAATATAGCAAAATATAAATTGATATGTAATCTAGGAGGAAACAAATAATGGCAATCTCAACAGCAGATTTTAAAAATGGTCTTACAATTGAAGTGGATGACGCAATTTGGCGCATCATTGAATTCCAACATGTTAAACCTGGTAAGGGTGGAGCATTCGTTCGCTCAAAATTGAAGAACCTTCGGACTGGCGCAGTGCAAGATAAAACTTTCCGTGCCGGAGCCAAAATGGAACGTGCAAACATTGAAACTAAAAAAATGCAATATCTTTATGCAGATGGTGACAATCACGTGTTCATGGATACAGATACTTATGAACAAACTGAATTACCTGCCGAAAACATTCAAAACGAATTGAAGTTTTTGAAAGAAAACATGGAAGTAAGTATTACTTCATTTGGTAACGAAACTTTAGGTGTTGAATTACCTAACACTGTTACATTGAAAGTGGCAGCTACTGAACCTGGAATCAAGGGTGATACTGCTTCAGGTGGCTCAAAGCCTGCTACAATGCAAACTGGACTTGTAATTCAAGTTCCATTCTTTGTTAACGAAGGCGACGAATTAGTTATTAATACAACTGATTCATCATATATTTCTCGCGCATAATCGAATTCACAAACTAATCGGAGGCGTTTAAAATGGCTGAAGAAACAAATCTAATTTTAAACAAGGATGACCAATCACTAGGATCAATTGAAATTGCACCAAGTGTACTTGAAACAGTAGCTGGCATTGCGGCTAGCCAAGTGGATGGTGTTTCAAAGATGCATGGTTCAATCACCAGTAATGTTACTGAATTATTGGGCCGACCAGATCATGCTCGTGGTGTAAAATTATCAAGAGATGAAGATGAACTTGTGGTAGATGTTGACGTTTATCTTGAATATGGAGTACCAGTTCCTCGGACTGCGCTTGAAATCCAAGACAAAGTTAAACAACAAGTATCACTGATGACGGATTTGAAAATTCAAGAAGTCAATGTTCACATCGAAGGAATGGTTCCTGAAAAATCAGAACAAAAAGTGGATCCCAACGATATTTTTGCAGAAAATGAAAATGGTGAACAATAGTGAGCATGAATCGTCATCAAATAAGAAAGAGCGCATTTCAAACCTTATTTGCTGAATTAGCAAATGAGGATGCGGACATAGCTGAGCTTTATAAAGAAGTTTTAGCTATTGAACACGAAAAGGATATTCCAGACTATCTTGTGACACTGGTTGAAGGTGTCAACAATCATCGGGATTCCTTAAATGAACAAATCCAAAGTTTACTGAGTGCCAAATGGACAGTCAGTCGGATTGCTAAATCTGATTTGATTATTTTACAAATTGCATTATTTGAAATGCAATACGTAGATGATGTTCCGAATGCGGTTGTGATTAACGAAGCATTGGAACTCGCCGATGCATTCAGCGATGATTCTTCCAAGAAGTTCATCAATGGTGTTTTAGGTAGCTTTGAAAAACAAGTTGGATAATCAAAAGCTGAGATAGATTAAATCTATCTCGGCTTTTTTTACATCTGACAGAAAAATGAGCTCCTAAATATGATAAAATTGAATACATACATTCATTATTGGAGGGATTAAATTATGGCGATTATTTTAGATGGTAAGACCACAGCAGCGTCGCTAAATGATGCTACTAAAATTCAAGCTGATAAGTTAACCGCACAAGGTATCCAGCCAGGAATCGCGGTCATACTTGTAGGAGAAGATCCTGCGAGCCAAATATATACACGCAATAAACACCGTAAAGCTGAAAAATTAGGGATGAAATCGGTCCTAATCGAATTGCCAGAGACTGTCAGCCAAGATGAAGTCATCAATGAAGTTGAAAAGCTAAATCAAGACCAGTCAATCCATGCAATTTTGGTACAATCACCATTACCTGATCACATCGATGCCACCACTGTGACAAATTCAATTTTACCTAGTAAAGATGTGGACGGTTTTAACCCAACTAATTTAGGAAAATTATATGGACGCCAACCGGGTAATTATCCAGTGGCATGTACGCCTAAGGGAATTATGACGTTGCTCAAACAATATGATATTACATTAGCCGGTAAAAACGTTGTAGTCATTGGCCGGAGCGTACTCGTGGGCCGACCAGTCGCTGCTTTAATGATTAACCAAAATGCGACCGTCACGTTAGCAGGACGGTTTACGCAAAATCTCAAGGCACTGGCGAAAACAGCCGATATTTTGGTTGTTGCTACGGGGATGCCAGCGCTGATTTCTGGACAAGATATCAAACCGGGAGCAACGGTCATTGATGTTGGAATCAATCGTGGCGCAGACGGTAAATTGACTGGAGATGTTGATTTTGAAACTGCCAGCCAGGTTGCCGGTGCCATTACCCCAGTGCCGGGTGGAGTTGGGCCCATGACGATTGCGACTTTGATGCAACAAACAGTTGAATTAACTCAATGGAGTCTTAATAATGGAAAATAGTGATCAGTATCTTACTGTGACTGCCCTAACTAAATATATTAAGCGTAAATTTGATGTCGATCCTTATTTGGGTCGCATCTATTTAACTGGTGAACTATCTAACTTTAGATTACGTCCCAATGCTCATCAATACTTCAGTCTCAAGGATGATCACGCTAAAATCAGTGCAATCATGTTTAAGAGTGCATTTGAAAAAGTTAAGTTTACCCCTGAAGAAGGAATGAAAGTCCTTGTAACTGGTCGGATTAGCCTGTATGAAGCTAGTGGTAGTTACCAGATTTATGTTGATAGCATGCAACCAGACGGTATTGGTGCCTTATATCAAGCGTACGAACAATTAAAGAAAAAGTTGACTGATGAAGGGTTATTCGATTTACCAAAGAAACGGCTACCAATGTTTCCAAAGAGAATCGCGGTTGTTACTAGTCAAAGTGGAGCTGTTATTCGAGATATTATCACAACGGTCCAGCGTCGTTTCCCAATTGCACAAATCGTTTTATTTCCAGCACTAGTACAAGGGGATAAAGCGGCAGCTGATATCGTCAAACAGATTGAACACGCTAATGAAATTGGTAACTTTGATACTTTGATTATTGGTCGTGGCGGTGGCTCTATTGAGGACTTATGGCCATTTAATGAGGAAATAGTTGCTCGTGCGATTGTCGACAGTCAATTACCGGTTATTTCCTCAGTTGGTCATGAAACAGATACGACGATTGCTGATTTGGTAGCGGATGTTCGAGCAGCCACGCCAACTGCGGCGGCAGAGCTCGCGGTACCAGTTTTAAATGACGAACTTCTTAAAATTAATCAGTATCGACAACGACTTTTTCAAGCAATGAATCAAACGATTAAAATTGACCAACAAAAAGTGGCTAAGGTGCGAGAAAGTTACATTTTCACGCAACCCACTAGATTATATGAACGCTATATTCAAAATGTTGATTTAGCCAAAAATCGCCTGGAACAACTCAAAGATGGTTATGAGCAAAATTGGCAACAAAAAGTTGATTTACTCACGAATCGTTTGTCTGGTCGAAATATCCAACAATCAATTGCCAATCAACAGCAACAATTAGCAAACTTAGAGGTTCGGATTAATCAAGCAAGTCGCACAATTATTAATAATCAACGACAATCAACAGCCAAGCTAATTGCACAATTGGATAATTTAAGCCCATTAAAAATTATGAGTCGTGGATATTCATACGTAACTTTGGATAAAGAAGTCGTAAAGTCAGTCACTCAATTAACACCAAATCAGACAATTAAAATGAATTTTGAAGACGGATCTGCTTCGGCAGAAATCAAAGAAATCAATAAGGAGTAGGAAATGACTGAAAAAGTAAGCTTTGAAGAACAACTCGAAAAATTACAAGCAATTGTGAGTCAATTGGAACAAGGGGATGTTCCATTGGAGAAGGCGCTAACCCAATTCCAAGATGGGGTTAAATTAAGCAAGCAACTCCAAGACACACTTGATAACGCTGAAAAAACACTTACTAAATTAATGGACGATAATAATCAAGAAATCAATTTTGATGCTGATCCTAAGGAAGAGTAATCATGATGTTTGAATTAACAACAATTGATGAATTGCAACAGACGATTGACGACTTTTTGAGTCGTAGTATTGAAGCTGATACTGACCAAACCCTTTTACATTCGGCCATGCAATACTCGGTGGCTGCTGGCGGCAAGCGGCTACGTCCAGCACTAACACTGCGAGTCATTCAAGCACTTCAACGCGATAATTTCGACTTAGAAAAGTATCTAAAAGCAGCGAGTGCACTAGAGTTACTTCACACGTATTCATTGATTCATGATGACTTACCAGCGATGGACAATGACGATTTGCGTCGTGGTATGCCTACCAATCACAAAAAGTTTGGGGATGCAATCGCAATTTTAGCTGGTGATGGGCTTTTGACCTTGGCATTTCAATGGTTAGTTGATAATCCACTTAATGATCAAGTGACTCGCAATTTAACTTTACAACTGTCGCATTATGCAGGGCCTGCAGGCATGGTGGCTGGTCAAGTAATTGATATTTCAAATGAAGGAAGCCAATTAACCTATCCGGAATTACAAAATTTACATCTGAAGAAAACTGGCGCTTTGATTGAATATGCAACGCAAGCCGGTGGCATTATGGCCGGTGCAACAGCTGAGCAACAAGCATTACTACTTTCGTTTGGACGACACTATGGACTCGCCTTTCAAATCTATGATGATTTGATGGATCAAACTAGTACTACTGAACAAATGGGTAAAGCAGTGCATAAAGATGCGGTTGAAGAAAAAAATACATATCCTGGATTATTTGGGATTGACGGTACCAAAGACAAGTTATCTGCGGTGATTAAGGATGCTAAAGCTGATTTAGAAAAACTTTCTGCAATTTCACCAATTAAAAAAACGGATTTTGATGACTTTTTAGCGTACTTTAAGATATAGGGGTTAAATTAATGGAAAAACAACGAGTTGATATTTTACTAGTTGAACAAGGACTATTTGATTCAAGAGAACAGGCTAAGCGGGCAGTGATGGCGGGTGAAATTTTGGGCCATAACAATGAGCGATTAGATAAGCCAGGCGAAAAGATTCCAACCACAACTACGCTTCACATGAAAGGTAATAAAATGCCCTATGTAAGCCGGGGTGGGTTGAAATTAGCCAAGGCACTAGAGGTGTTTAATATCTCAGTTGCTGACAAGATTGTGCTAGACATTGGATCATCAACAGGCGGTTTTACTGATGTGGTCTTGCAAAATGGTGCTAAAACGAGTTATGCACTCGATGTTGGGACTAATCAACTTGTTTGGCAATTACGTGATGATCCGCGCGTAGTCGTAATGGA
The DNA here is from genome assembly GCF_005405445.1 of Paucilactobacillus nenjiangensis. Lineage (GTDB taxonomy): Bacteria > Bacillota > Bacilli > Lactobacillales > Lactobacillaceae > Paucilactobacillus > Paucilactobacillus nenjiangensis. The sequence continues at coordinate 18,591 of NZ_BJEB01000025.1, read as the reverse complement.
ACAAACCAATTTCCGGTACAGCAAACTCGCCGATTTTACGGACGGACAACCTCAATTTTCTTGTATCGATGTGTCGTTTATTTCCTTGGATTTAATCTTACCGAACTTAGCCACGATATTGATTCCAGGTGGAGAAGTGGTTGCACTGGTAAAGCCTCAATTTGAAGCTGGCAAGAATAAAGTTGGTAAACATGGAATTGTGCATGACGAAAAAGTCCATCATGAGGTTCTCGAAAAGGTGACTCAATTAGCCATTAATAATTCTTATGATGTAATGCACCTTGATTATTCACCGATTAAAGGTGGTCAAGGAAACATTGAGTTCTTAATGCATTTGAAATTATCTGATCAACCTGGGATAATTCAGGATAACGTATCAATAGATGACGTCATCGCAGCAGCGTATCAAAATTTGGACAAAAATAAAAACTCTGGAGAATAATTATGCGAAAAGTTGAAAGGCAATCACATTTACGTCAATTGATTAATAACACTAATATTGAAAGACAAGACGATTTTGTGCGATTATTGGCTCAAAAACATATTGAAGTCACGCAAGCTACCATTTCACGTGATATTAAAGAAATGCAATTAGTCAAAGTTCCAACTGCGGGTGGCGGTTATCACTATAGTTTCCCACCAAAGAAACAGATGGATAGCGAAAAGAAAATGCGCAGAACATTAAGAGATGCGTTTATTTCAATGAATGCCCAAGACAATATGGTTGTAATCAATGTGCATCCGGGTAATGGTCCAGCACTAGCTACTCTGATTTCTCAAACGAATGATGAGAGTCTCTTTGCGACCATTGGGGACGATGCGACAGTCCTATCAATTTGTAAGACTAAAGCAGCCACCCATGAATTTATGAACAAAATGACTAATTTATTAGCTGACTAGAGTTGAAAGGAGTAGTCGTATGCTTCAAGAATTAACAATTGATAATTTAGCAATAATCGACCATCTCTCATTAAATTTTAGTGACCAAATGACTGTTCTTACTGGTGAAACTGGAGCTGGTAAATCAATTATTATTGATGCAGTTGGATTACTAGTAGGTGGCCGAGGATCTCAAGAATTAATTCGTAAGGGAACCAATACCTTAAAAATTCAAGGCCAGTTTAAAGTAGCGAGTCAAATCGAATTAGATGACGTCTTAAATGAATTAGGGGTTGAAGCTCCTGATCGCATTTTAGTTGTTCAAAGAGAAATTAACCGCAATGGCCGTAATGTCATTCGAGTTAATGGGACTTTAATGAATACAACATCTTTAAAACGGATTGGCTCACGTTTAGTTGACATTGAAGGCCAAAATGATCATCAACTATTAATGCAACCAGAACAACATTTAGGTTTGCTAGATGAATTTGCCAATAAAGATGATAATTTATTAAGTCAATATCAAGAAACATATGAATTATATCAATCGACCCAACGAAAAATTAATCAAAAGCAAGCTAACCAACAACAATGGGCACAACGTTTAGATATGTTGGAGTTTCAAGTTAATGAAATTAAAAATGCTGATTTGATTGAAAACGAAGATGTAGATTTACAAACTGAACAAGAACGACTCAACCATTTTCAACAAATCAATAACGCCTTGCAAATTGTTCAAGGGGCGTTATCTGGCGATGAGAATGGTTCTTCATTAGATGCAATTGCTGCTTCAATGGAATCATTAGAAGAAATCAGTACATTTGATGATGAGTATGCTAAGCTTAATGAAAGTGTTTCAGAGGCTTATTTTAATTTACAAGATGCAGCCAATGAAGCGAGTCGACAATTAGATAACTTATCATTTGACGAGGGCCGTTTGAACGAAATCGAACAACGGTTAAATTTAATTGCTGACCTAGAACGTAAGTATGGCGGCTCGGTAACAGAGATTTTAGCGTACTATGATAAGATTTCCACTGAGTTAGATTCAATGACTGAAAATAACGTCACAGGGGATGAACTTGAAACCCAACTCGATAAATTAATTGCCAAATTAACCAAGCTAGGTGGACAATTAAGTAAGAATCGTCAAAAAGCCGCGAAGACAATAGAAAAAGAAATCAAGAAGCAATTAGATGATTTGTACATGGATAAAGCAGTTTTTGAAATTAAATTCATGGATCATCAACCAAACACATTTTATCCCAGTGGGATTGATCAAGTTGAATTTTACATTCAAACCAATCCTGGGGAAGAAATGGGACCGTTGGCAAAAATTGCTTCTGGTGGAGAATTGTCCCGTGTGATGTTAGCGTTGAAAACTATTTTTGCACGTTCACAAGGAGTAACCAGTATTATCTTTGATGAAGTTGATACAGGTGTGAGCGGGCGAGTTGCGCAAGCGATTGCAGAAAAAATTAGGGTCATCGCTGATCAGTCTCAAGTACTTTGTATTACCCATTTGCCGCAGGTTGCGGCAATGGCGCAACATCATTTATTGATTTCTAAGGCAGTTCATGATGACCGAACGATTACATCAGTTGATGAACTTGATGAAAAATCTAGGGTTGATGAACTTGCCCGTATGCTGGCTGGCGCTGAGGTCACACAACTGACCGTCGAACATGCTAAGGAGTTATTGAACATGGCCAAATAATTTAACCACCGTTGATACGATGAGTTTTCATAGGAGGATTTATATGCTACTTTCACTCGAACATTTACGTAAAGAATATCCTGGACATAAGGTGGCCGTCAATGACGTCACCCTTCACATAGAAGCAGGTGAATTTGTCTGCTTTATTGGAACGTCAGGCTCAGGTAAAACCACGGTACTAAGAATGATCAATCGGATGCTGATGCCAACCTCTGGTACAGTGCTGATTAATGGTGAGGATACTAGCAAGTTAGATCCAGTTAAATTACGCCGTAAATTAGGTTACGTTATTCAAAACATAGGCCTGATGCCCCATATGACAATTCGTGAAAATATTACGTTAGTGCCTAAATTGTTGAAATGGTCACAGGAAAAACGAGATGCTAAGGCAATTGAACTGATCAAATTAGCCCAATTACCCGAAGAATTTTTAGATCGTTATCCATCCGAATTATCAGGTGGCCAGCAACAAAGAATTGGCGTGGTGCGTGCATTTGCAGCGGATCAAGATATTATTTTGATGGATGAACCATTCGGAGCACTTGATCCAATTACGCGTGAATCATTACAAGATTTAGTTCAAGATTTGCAACAACGCTTGGGTAAAACTTTCATTTTCGTCACTCATGATATGGATGAAGCCCTTCGACTTGCTACCAAAGTGGTCATTATGGATGCCGGTGATGTCATGCAGATTGATTCACCAGAAAATATTCTCAAACATCCAGCCAATGAATTTGTAACCAACTTGATTGGTGAAGAACGTTTGATTCAAGCACGTCCAAGTGTCACGCCAGTTGGACAAATCATGTTGAAGTCACCAATCTATATTACGCAAGATCAATCACTACCAACCGCTCTAGAAACCATGCACAAAAGCCGAGTTGATACTTTGCTGGTCACCGATGCTAATCGCGTACTGCGCGGGGTGGTAGATATTGAAACCTTGAATGATGAATTTAATTCTGGCAAAACGGTTGGCGACATTATGGATGATAAGGTATTTTATGTATTCGAAAATTCAGTTGTTCGTGATACGGTGAACCGGATTTTAAAAATGGGATATAAAAACGTCCCAGTTGTTAACAAAGAGTATCAACTTGTTGGAATTGTTACCCGCGCTACTTTAGTTGATATGGTTTATAACGCTCTTTGGAGCCAAGATGAGGATGCGAATGATCAGACTCAAATTGGAAACAAGGAGGCGAACGTGGATGATTAGTTTCTTTCAAACCAATGGAGCCGAGTTACTAGTTAAAATTTGGCAACATATCTATTTATCGTTTGTGTCGTTAGGATTAGGGATTATTGTTGCTGTACCAGTCGCAGTCGGATTAACACGGGCGAAAAAGCTTGCTGGTTTTGTTATCGGATTAGCCAGTGTCCTTCAAACCATTCCATCAATGGCGCTATTAGCCTTGATGATTCCAATTTTTGGGATTGGTAGTTTTCCTGCAATTGTAGCGTTGTTTATTTACTCATTATTGCCAATTTTACGCAATACGTATATTGGGTTAAATAATGTAGATCCAAGTGTCTTAGATGCGGCTAAAGGAATTGGCATGAGTAATATGCAATCGATTATGCAAGTGGAGTTGAAACTTGCCGCTCCAGTTATTATGTCTGGAATTAGATTGTCAGCTACTTTTGTGATTGCATGGGCTACGCTTGCTTCATACATTGGTGCAGGTGGACTTGGTGATTTCATTTTTAATGGGTTAAATCTTTATCGTAGTGACCTAATTTTAGGTGGTTCGATTCCTGTTATTATTTTGGCATTGATTACGGATTATATACTCGGCAAAATTGAGTATTTGTTAACTCCGAAATCAATCAGAGCGTAGGAGGGTCGTAACTATGAAAAAACGAAGATTAGCAATTATCACAGTTTTAGGAATTTTAATGCTTCTTTTGTCTGGTTGTGGCTTTCCAGGGTTAAATTCATCTTCAGATGATACAATTCGAATTGCTGCCATCAATACCACTGAACAACAAATCTTAGCCTCTATCGATCAACAAATGATTGAACATTATACTGATTTAAAAGTTACGGTTATTAGTAATCTTGGGTCATCAAATGTTACTTTGGAAGCTATGAAAAATGGCGACGCGGACATGTCTGCCGCCCGTTATGATGGGACTGATTTAACGACAATTCTTGGTAAAACCAGTAGTGGTGATCCTGCCAAAGATAGTGCAACGGTCAAGAAAGCATTCCAAAAGAAATATCATTTCACTTACCTGCCAACATATGGATTTGCGGATACGTATGCTTGGATGGTAACGCAAAAAACGGCTCAAAAATACAATTTAAATACCGTTTCTGACATGAAAAATAACGCCTCACAATTAAGCGTTGGACTTGATCAGACCTGGATGAAACGTAGTGGTGATGGTTATCCTGCTTTCCAAAAGAAGTATGGATTTGCCTTTGGTAAGGCTTTGCCAATGCAGATTGGGTTAGTTTATGATGCCGTGTCTGCTGGTAAAATGGATGCCGTACTTGGTTATTCGACCGATGGACGAATTAGCAGTTATAATTTGAAAATTTTAAAAGATGATCAACTCTTCTTCCCACCTTATTATGCTTATCCAGTCGCTACTAATAAGGTCTTAAAAGAACATCCGGAATTAATTAAAGTCTTATCCAAACTAAGCGGTAAAATTTCAGTTTCAACTATGCAAAAATTGAATTATAAAGCTGACGATGAATTACAAGAACCTAGCGTTGTCGCTAGGAATTTCTTGAAGGCACATAATTACTTTGAAGGGGGTAGCAACTAATGAAGGGTATGAATTTAGGTCAACAATTAGTCGAATACTTCTCTAACAATGGTATGTATGTCTTACAGCAATTTAGCCGCCATTTCTTAATTTCAATTTATGGTGTCTTAATGGCCGCCATCATCGGTGTGCCAATTGGAATTTGGATTTCTCGTTCTAGAAAGTTAAGTAACGTTGTAATTGGAATTGCCAATGTGATTCAAACTGTTCCTTCACTAGCGATGCTGTCTATCATCATGCTAGGGTTAGGATTAGGGGTTAATACAGTAATTGTGACGGTGTTCTTGTATTCGTTACTACCAATTATAAAAAATACGTACACAGGCATGCAAAATGTGAATGAAGACGTTTTAGATGCTGGTAAAGGAATCGGAATGACCGCCTTTCAGCGATTACGTTTTATTGAACTTCCATTATCTATGTCAGTAATTATGGCTGGGATTAGGAACGCGTTAGTGATTGCAATTGGAATTACGGCAATTGGTTCCTTCGTAGGTTCTGGAGGATTAGGTGACATCATTATTCGTGGTACCAATGCGACTGATGGTGGGGCAATTATCCTAGCCGGAGCTTTACCAACAGCACTGATGGCTATCATTTCAGATGGAATCTTAGGATTTTTAGAAAAACGCCTTGATCCATCAAAACATAGCAATTAAATGACAATAAAAAAGAGAAATTCCAATTGATTTGGAATTTCTCTTTTTGAATGCACTATTTTAAAGTAATAAATTTAATTTGGTTGAAATCGATAAAGAAACTGACTGACTTAGAACTTTTTAAAAGAAATCTACTCTTCGATATTTTTGAAAGTTGACCAGTTGCAAACGAGGTTGATTCACTTACATTAAAAGGAATCATCTCAATTGTAATTGGAGAGTTATTAGCAATTGCTTTATCAATAAACAATTGTTTTTGGAAATCAGGCATTGCTGGACTGCTGACAGGAGCATCGGTTTTACGAGCATTTGCTAAAAAGAAATCATCAAATCTTTCCTTAAATTCAGTACTAACCCGTTGAATTGGCTTTTGATAATAATTTTGCATTTTTCTCTCCTCCGAACATACGTTTGCTATCAATAAATATAGTATACGAACAAATGTTCGAATTTGCAAGTGCCTTAATTTTTTCTTAATAACTTGGTGCTTTGAATAATGAAAAATGCTTGATAAAACAGCTAATTTAGTGCAAAATGAAAGGTATCATTAAAAAGGTAAGGAGCATTTTCAGCATATGGCAAAGCGCGGCATGTTAATTGTTTTATCTGGACCTTCTGGTGTTGGTAAGGGAACGGTACGTAAAGCAATTTTTGATCAAAAAACAAATGACTTTCAATATTCAATCTCAATGACTACTCGAAAGCCTCGCCCTGGTGAGGTCGATGGAGTTGATTATTTCTTTGTTTCTACTGAAGAATTTGAAAAACGAATTCAAAATGGTGGAATGTTGGAATATGCCAAGTATGTTGACAATTACTACGGAACACCGTTAGACTATGTTGAAGAGACTTTGAACTCCGGAAAAGATGTTTTTCTAGAAATTGAAGTTAATGGCGCTATGCAGGTTCGGGCTAAATGTCCAGATGGTGTCTTTGTATTTTTAACACCACCAGATTTAATTGAATTAAAGCAACGTTTAATTTCTCGTGGTACTGACGATATGGATGTAATCAACAAACGTATTGCCAAGGCTGTTGGTGAGATTAAGATGATGCAAAATTATGATTATGCTGTCGTCAATGATGTTGTCGCAAATGCTGTTGAAAAGATAAAAGATGTCATTCGTAGTGAACGTTTACGCGTTACACGAGTAATGCCTGATTATATCGGAATGTTAGGGGAGAATAACTAATGATTTTATATCCATCTGTAGATAACCTATTAAACAAAGTTGATTCACGTTACTCTTTAATTATGCTTGCTAGCAAGCGTGCTCATGAATTAGAAGCTAATCCAGGAAGTGAATTACTAAGCAGCTATAATTCAGATAAGTCAGTTGGTCGCGCTCTTGAAGAAATCGAAGCCGGCGAAGTTACAATCGACAAAGAATAATTAATTCAAAATTTCCATTTTAGATCGCAATTTGTTGCGGTCTTTTTATTTTCAATTGGTTTCGTTGGTTGATAGGGTTTGTAATGGTATAATTTTAAAAGAGAAACCTGAGGGGGAATTTAAAATGGCAAATGTTGCAATTCATGTTACTGGCGGAATCGCTACTTATAAAATTGTGTCCTTAGTGCGTGAATTCCAAAAACATGGTGATGTAGTCCGAGTAGCTATGACAGATGCGGCGGAAAAATTTGTTACAGCAACTACTTTCAGTGCGTTGACCAAGTACCCTACATTAACGAGTTTATGGTCTGAAGAAAATGCTGATAAAATTGCCCATATTGAATTGGCTGACTGGACTGATTTAGCCGTAATCGCTCCAGCAACTGCGAATGTCATTGGTAAATTAGCTAATGGAATTGCTGACGATGCAGTCACAACCACTTTAACAGCCACTGCAGCACGTAAAGTCATCGTTCCTGCTATGAACAGCCACATGTGGAGTAATCCTGCGGTTGAGCGTAATATTACCCAATTAATTAGTGATGGATATGAAGTGTTGCCACCAGTTAGCGGGCGTTTAGCAGAAGGATATTCAGGCACCGGACGGATGCCAGAAGTCAATGACATTTTTGACTTCGTGACGCGTGCAACCAACCCAATTTTAAAAGATAAAAAGGTATTAATTAGCGCGGGAGGTACTCGCGAGCAAATTGATCCGGTTCGTTTTATTGGCAACCGTTCATCTGGTAAAATGGGCATTGCACTTGCCAATGCGGCAGCTAATGCTGGTGCAGAGGTTACGTTGGTCGTTGGTCAAATTACAGTTCCATTGCCAACGCATCCCCAAATTAAAATAGTACACGTTGAATCAACGAATGATTTATTCACGACGATATCAAATGAATTTACTCAAACGGATATTCTGATTATGGCGGCCGCAGTGGCTGATTTTGAACCTGAAACCGTAGCCACTCAAAAAATCAAAAAATCTGCCGATAATGATGAATTTGTGTTAAAACTTAAAAATACTCCAGATATTTTAAAAACTGTTGGGGCGACAAAAAAAGGCCAATTAGTGGTTGGCTTTGCAGCTGAAACACAAGAATTATTAGCCAACGCACAAAAAAAATTAATCAAAAAAAATGCTGATTTGATTATTGCAAATAATGTGTCTACTCCAGGTATTGGATTTGCCAGTGACGATAACCAAGTGACGTTATTAGAACGTGATCAAGATCCGAAGCAATTACCAAAAATGTCTAAAAACGAATTGGCAGCACAATTAATAAAACTTATTGCAACCAAAATTAACTAGGTGATTAAATGGCGGAAATCGCACAAATTATTGTTGATGTCCCAACCATGCAAACAAATCGTCCTTATACTTATCAAGTTCCCGAACAACTGGAACATCAAATTCAAACGGGAATGCGTGTAGTCGTCCCATTTGGTAATGGTAGTCGACAAGTACAAGGATTTGTTGTGGGGCTGGACGATCAAACCGCTTATGACGGCGAACTAAAGTCAATCATTTCAATATTAGATTTGAATCCAGTCTTAAATCAAGAACTGCTAACAATGTCTCAATGGTTAGCAGATTCTTGTTATGCCTTCAGAATTTCATGTATGCATACTATGTTACCGAATGTCATGAAGACGAAGACTCAGCGGAGTTTGAAAATTATTGATGAACTTGATGAAACTGATTTATTTGAATTATTTCATGGGCAAGATGAAATTGATTTTGAGCCCGAAAATATGCCCGATGAAATTGTTAGTCGTTTACTCAAATTGAAACGAAACCAACAAATTGAAGTAGTTTATTCGCTAACTGATCAAGCTAAATCAAAATTTGCCACTGGTATTAAGCCGCTCCTTAGTTTTGAACGGCTTGAAGAAGAACGTACTTCGCTACGAAAAACTGCGAAAGCGCAAAGTGAATTATTGTCGTACTTACAAAGTATGATAGGATCTGAAATTAAATTAAGTGAAGCGCGCGAGCAAACCGGCTTATCTAATGCTATTTTTTCAACTGGTGAGAAAAAAGGGTGGCTCGAAAAAATTCAGATAGAAACTTTTCGGACCCCAAAAGCCTTATTAAATGATGCTAAAAAGCCCATTCCAGAATTAACGGCAGACCAACAAACGGCAGTTGATGCGATTTGTGATTCAATTCAATCTACTGACCCACAAACATTTTTACTTCAGGGTGTGACTGGAAGTGGCAAAACAGAAGTTTATTTACGATCAATTGCCGAAACATTGGCCAACAATCAAACGGCCTTAATGTTGGTACCAGAAATTTCACTAACCCCCCAGATGGTCACGCGAGTTAAAAGTCGGTTTGGTGATTTAGTGGCGGTGTTACATAGTGGCTTATCAAATGGCGAACGTTATGACGAATGGCGCCGGATTGAACGTGGAGAAGCCAAAGTTGTTGTCGGTGCACGTTCAGCAGTCTTTGCGCCACTAGAAAACATCGGTTTAATTATCATGGACGAAGAACATGAGTCGAGCTATAAACAAGACGAAACCCCACGTTATCATGCAAGAAACGTTGCCAAATGGCGCAGTGATTATTATGGAGCTACGGTGGTGTTAGGTAGTGCCACCCCAAGCTTGGAATCACGCGCTAGGGCACAAAAAGGTGTCTATCAGCATTTGTTACTTCCGGAACGGATTAATCAACAGCCACTACCAGCGGTTCAAGTCGTCGATATGCGTCAAGAATTACGGAAACATGCGGAAAGTAATTTTTCCACGGAACTATTGGACGAAATTCAGATACGAATGAGTCGGGGCGAACAAAGTATTTTGATGCTTAATCGCCGAGGGTACTCATCATTTATCATGTGTCGGGACTGTGGGTTTGTTTTGCAGTGTCCCAATTGTGATATCTCACTGACTCTGCATATGGATACGCACACGATGAAGTGCCATTATTGCGGACACGAGGAACCTATTCCAAAAATTTGTCCTAATTGTCAGAGCCACAAGATTAGATATTATGGCACTGGAACACAAAAAGTCCAAGAAGAATTACAAGCGATTATTCCAGACGCTAAGATTTTGAGAATGGATGTCGATACTACCCGTCGCAAAGGCATGCACGAAAAGTTGCTGAATTCGTTTGGTAATCAAGAAGCCGATATTTTAATTGGTACCCAGATGATTGCCAAAGGGTTGGATTTTCCGAATGTAACCTTAGTGGGGGTTTTAAACGCCGATACGGCCTTAGGATTACCTGACTTCAGATCAAGTGAACGAACGTTCCAATTGCTCACTCAAGTCAGTGGCCGTGCTGGTCGAGCAGATAAAACTGGTTCGGTAATCGTCCAAACATTTAATCCAGATCACTACGCCATCAAACTAGCGCAGCATCACGATTATGAGCATTTTTTTCAAATGGAAATGAATATTCGCCATCGTGGTAAATATCCTCCATACTTTTATACGTTACAAATTTCGGTTAGCCATGAAGAAGAAGCTCAGGCAGCTAAAGCTATTATGAACATTGCTCAGTTTTTAAAACCAAACTTGGATAAAAATAGCATCGTCTTAGGACCAACTCCCAAGTCAATTGCCAGAATGAACCGTAAATATTACTATCAATTAGTAATCAAATATAAACAAGATACACGGTTACACCAATTATTAACGCAAATGATGGATCAAATTCAAAAACAAAGCCGACATGGTGTTCAAATTTCAATTGATCCGGAACCTCAAAATTTTATTTAAAAGGATGACTTAAATGACCTCAATCGTATTCATGGGAACACCTCAATTTTCAGTACCAATTCTAGAAAGCTTAATTGAACATCACTATGATGTCTTGGCGGTGGTTACACAACCAGACCGCAAAGTAGGGCGAAAACATGTATTAACTGCACCGCCAGTCAAGCAAGCGGCAGTTAAACATGGTGTTGAAGTACTGCAGCCAGAAAAAATTAATCATAGTCCAGAAATGCAGCGGGTAATTGATTTGCAACCCGACTTAATTGTCACAGCTGCCTTTGGCCAATTTTTACCAACCAAATTACTAGAAGCGGCGAAATTAGCGGCAGTCAACGTCCACGCATCCTTATTGCCTAAATATCGTGGGGGAGCACCAGTCCATTATTCAATTATTAATGGTGATCAACAAACCGGTGTTTCCATTATCTATATGGAAAAGAAAATGGATGCGGGTGATATGCTAGCACAACGGGCCATCGATATTGAAAAAACTGATGACACCGGTAGCATGTTTGATAAATTAAGTATTTTAGGTCGCGACTTGTTATTAGAAACGTTACCAAGCCTATTGGATGGAACTAATCAAGCTGTTCCCCAAAATGACGAATTAGTTACTTTTTCGCCAAATATTTCGACTGAAGAAGAACGCATTGATATTAACAAAACTGCCGAACAAATCGACAACCAAGTCCGGGGGATGCGACCATTTCCAATTAGTAACATGATTGTTGATCAATTGGTGACTAAAATTATTGATGTGACCCCGTTAACCGAAACAACTGATTTAAAACCTGGTCAAGTTGTGCGACTAACAAAAAAAGAACTCGTGATTGCAGCTGGGCAAGGGACTACTTTTAAAATTAATCAATTAAAACCCGCTGGCAAGCCTTTGATGACCATCGTCGATTATTTGAACGGTCATCACGATTTATCTGAAGGAGAACAATTAATTACTAATGACTAATTCATCTCAAAAGAAAACCGCGCGCTATCTTGCACTTGAATCACTCGAAAAAGTCTTAACTTCGGGTGCTTATTCGAATTTGCAATTAAATCAAGTGATTGAAAAAAATAATCTGGCCGATAATGATCGTCGATTGCTGACTAACTTAGTCTATGGCGTTATTCAACACCGTTTAACACTTGAATATTGGCTGGAACCTTTCACTAAGGGAAAGAAAATTGATGATTGGGTTAAAGCATTGTTAATGATGGCAATTTATCAGTATCATTATTTGGACAAAGTTCCAGATTGGGCCGTGACTGATGAATCAATCAAACTGGCAAAACAACGAGGCCATGAAGGAATTCGTAAATTTGTGACGGCCATATTGCATCGCATTTTACGTGAAGGCTTGACCGATTTTAATCAAATTGCTTCTGAGACGACGCGGGCAAGTATTGAATACAGTGTGCCAGAATGGCTCATTACCGAATTAATTAATCAATATGGTACTGAAAAAATGATTGAGATTGTCCAATCATTGAATCAACCAGCTAATCAATCATTAAGAATTAATACTCGCCTAACGGATAAAGAAGAAGTTTCACGACAACTCTATGAAGCAGATTTAGATTTTCGGGATAGCCAAGTAGCGGAAAATGCCTTGGTCTTAGAACATGGAGTGATTGCGAATACTGAGGCATTTAAAAATGGTGAAATTACCATTCAAGATGAAAGTGCCATGTTAGCGGTCGAAAATATGCATTTACAACCATCATTTAGAGTTTTAGATGCCTGCGCAGCTCCAGGCGGAAAAACCGTCCAAATTGCCGCTGAACTTGATGCAGATGCTGGTGGGCAAGTCACCGCGCTAGACATCCATCAACATAAAATCAAACTAATCGAGTCAAACGCTAAGAGATTGGCTGTGAATGATGTGGTTAAAGCAATTGATTTAGATGCGCGCAAAGTTGATGAAAAGTTCACTGATGAAAGTTTTGACGCAATTTTAATTGATGCTCCATGTAGTGGATTTGGCTTAATTCGCCGTAAACCAGAAATTCGATATGAAAAACGATTAAGCGATAGTTATAATTTACAAAAAATTCAATTAGAAATATTGGCGGCGGTTGCCCCAAAAATCAAAAAAAACGGTATAATCACTTACAGTACTTGTACAATTTTGCGACAAGAAAATGACGATGTGGTGAATCAATTCTTAGCTAACCATCCAGAATTTACGTTAGAAAGAACTCAGACAAATTTAAATCTAAAAGATGACCGTCAATCTGATACATTGACGATTTTACCAAGTGACTATGGTTCAGATGGATTCTTTGTCAGTTCATTGCGTCGGACGATGTGAGGAGTATGATTATGAAGATTGCTTTTCAAACGGACGTTGGACAACAACGCGAGGATAATCAAGATTATGTGGGTACCTTTACCAACGATGCAGGCCTAACTTTAGCAATTATTGCTGATGGGATTGGTGGACATCAAGGTGGGGACGTGGCCTCAACAATGGCTGTGACACATATGGGTCATAACTTTGAAAAAACTAATGTCCAAGCACCCATTGAAGCATATCAATGGCTGGCCACCCAGGTTAGAAACGAAAATCAAACGATTATTGAAAAAGCAAATAAATATAAGGGCTTAAATGGAATGGGAACAACGTTAGTAGCTGCCATTTTATTTGAAGACAAAATGGTTCTCGGCAATATTGGTGATAGCCGGGGTTATTTGTTACGCAACGGTGAATTCAATCAGTTGACTGAAGATCATTCGTTGGTTAATGAATTAGTCAAAAAAGGTGTCATGACGGCAGAAGAAGCCCAAACTAATCCGAAGAAAAATATCATCACTCGTACGCTAGGAATTTCCAAAGAAGCAGATACGGACATCAGTATTTATCGGCTTGACAAGCATGATCAGTTATTGCTGTGTACAGATGGGTTATCAAACATGGTGAGTGATGATGAAATTGCAGCCGTGTTAAGTTCTGATTTTGATATTAAGGCCAAGTGCCAAGAATTAATTGCACAGGCTAATCAAGCAGGCGGACCGGATAATATTACGGTTCTAATTGCGGATAATACTTGCTAGGAGGAAACTAACTAATGAATCCTGGATATAAAATAAGTGGTCGTTATGAAATTATCAGGTCGCTTGGTGAAGGCGGCATGGCCAATGTTTATTTGGCACACGATTTGATTTTAGATCGTGATGTGTCAGTCAAACTATTGCGTCTTGATTTACGTGACGACGAAAAAACTAAAAAAAGATTTCAACGCGAAGCACTTGCAGCTACCCAATTGAGTAATGACCATATCGTTGGTGTTTATGATGTGGGCGAAGAGCAAGGATTACAATATATGGTGATGGAGTATGTAGAAGGTACTGATCTTGAATCCTATATTAAAAATAATTTTCCAATTCCTTATCAACAAGTTATCGACATTATGGCTCAAATCTTAGAAGCGGTGGAAGATGCGCATGAGCACAATATCATTCATCGAGATTTGAAACCTCAAAACGTCTTGATTGATAATCATCAGCAAATCAAAATTACTGATTTTGGTATCGCGGCGGTTGCCGAAAATTCGATGACTCAAACAAATACCATCATGGGATCAGTTCACTACCTTTCACCTGAACAAGCTCGCGGTGGGATTACAACCAATAAGTCAGATATCTATTCCTTAGGGATTATGTTGTATGAGATGCTAACTGGCAAGGTACCATTTGAAGGTGAAACGGCAGTTTCAATTGCGCTCAAGCATTACCAAGAAGAAACGCCTTCCGTCAGAGAATTTGATCCACGGATTCCACAAGCACTTGAAAATGTCGTGTTAAAAGCTACTAGTAAAGCACCGTCAGATCGTTACCAAACGGCAGATGCGATGCGCGAAGACCTAGCCACATCCTTGTCGTCAGCCCGCGCTGGCGAGAAAAAGTTTGCACCTAAGTCTGACGATCATGGTGAAACTAAAGTTTTAAGCGCAGCAGACCTGGAAAAAGCTGAAAATGGGGTTAAAATTGATGACTCCACACCAGAGCCTGACAAAAAATCCAAAAAGAAACGCCGGCTTAGGAAATGGCTGTGGCTCATTCCATTAGTGTTAATTATTGGTGTCGTGGTGTGGATTGCTTTAATGCCAGCCCGGCAAGTGATTCCAGATGTCTCGGGGATGACTGAAAGTGCCGCAAAATCAGCACTTGAAAAGAAAGATTTAAGCGTTGGGACAGTAACAACAAAGCATAGCGATACAATTAAAAAGGATCTCGTGATTTCTAGTTCTCCTAAAGCTGAACGAAAAGTCAAAGCTAAATCAAAAGTTAACCTGGTGATTAGCTCCGGAGTCAAAAAGGTAGAAATTCAAAATTATGTGGGGAAATCGTATAATTCAACGGCTGCTAAGTTACGTAAACTTGGTATTACGGTGAAGAAAACGACAATGTCCTCGAATGATTTTGGTAGTGGCAAGATTATGTCACAAAGTGTGAAATCGGGAACTAAAGTCAAGGCTAGTGATACTACTATCACTTTAAAAGTTAGCACAGGCAAAACCAAGATAACGTTACCAAGCTTTACTGGTAAAACATTGGCTGAAGTCCAGGAATATGCTAACCAAAACGACTTAAAAGTTAGTTCAACAGAAGAAACATCGAAAACGGTTAGTGATGGTAGCGTTATTAGTCAAAGTCCTTCAGCAGGATCAACGTTAACTGAAGGTGATACGATTTCAGTGGTAGTTGCTAAAAACTCAACTAAGACAGCGACTGAAACAGTCAGTGTTCCATTTGATAGTTCAAATAGTAAAACCGAAAATACTATTCAAATATATTTACAAGATTCTAACAATAACATTTCTGACGTTTCCCAAACCTTTACCATCACGTCAACTCAAAGCGTCACGTTAACTTTGACTTTGAACAATGATGACAAAGGCGCATATAAAATTGTTTCAGATGGCAACACAATCGCAAGTAAGAACAATATCATAGGAAGTTAATTAGGTGACTACATGAAACAAGGAATCATCCAACAATCACTCGCTGGTTTTTATGACGTTTTAAGCGATGGTGAATTATATCGAACGCGTGGCCGTGGTAATTTTCGTCAACGCGGGATTAAACCGATGGTCGGTGACCACGTTGAATTTGACGCGCCTAATAATCGAGAAGGCTACTTGCTTGAAGTGTTGCAGCGCAAAAATGAATTAGTCAGGCCACCGATTGCAAACGTTGATTTGGCGGTGGTGGTTACTGCTGTTCGCGAGCCAATTTTTTCAACCAATTTGCTTGATCGACAATTAGTTGCCTTAGAGTCTCAAAATATTACGCCAATTATCTATTTTTCTAAAACAGATCTACTGTCTGAAGAAGAGTTTACTCATTTACAAAAATCAGCAGATGGATATCAAGAGATTGGTTATCAAGTTTTTTATCAAAAAGATCCATTTGGCACGACTGAATTAGCTGAGTTACAGGCGGCTTTGAAAGATAACATTAGTGTCGTCATGGGACAAACTGGGGCCGGAAAATCAACTTTGTTGAATCACATCGCACCGCAGTTACAACTTGAAACTGGTGAAATCTCGCAAGCTTTACAACGGGGGAAACATACCACCCGCAAAGTCAGCTTACTCAATATTGATGGCAGTTTAATCGCCGATACACCAGGATTTTCATCATATGAAGCCTTTGAGATGGATGTGACTAAATTACCTAGATATTTCCCAGAATTTGTCGAATTAAGTGTCAATTGTAAGTTCCGTGGTTGTTTACATCTGAAAGAGCCCGGATGCGCAGTGAAAGACGCTTTAGAAAATGGTACAATATTAGCAAGCCGATATAAAAGCTATGAACAATTTCACGATTTAATTGTTCAGCAAAAACCTAATTATAAGAAATGAGGATTTGAATATGATTAAAGTTGCACCTTCAATTTTGAGTGCGGATTATGTTAATTTACAACGGGATATTGAAATGGTAGAAAAGGGTGGCGCCGAATATTTACACATTGACGTCATGGATGGTACATTTGTACCAAGCATTTCTTATGGTCCTGGTTTTGTAAAAGCAATCCGTAAAGTTTCTAACTTGTTTTTGGATGTACATTTGATGGTTGAAAAACCAGGTCATCTGATTCAAGACTTTGCCGACGCTGGCGCCGACTTAATTGGAATTCATGTTGAAGCTACACAACACATTCATGGTGATATTCAAACCATTAACAATGCAGGTGTGAAGTCAGAAGTTGTCATTAATCCTGGTACGCCGGTTTCAGCAATTTTGCCAATTTTACACATGGTTGATCAAGTATTAGTAATGACAGTTAACCCTGGTTTTGGTGGACAAAAGTTTTTGCCTGAAACTGTTGCAAAAATTGCTGAATTAAATCAGCTAAAAGCTGACAAAGGTTACACTTATGATATCGAAATTGATGGTGGCGTAAATGCCGATACTGTTGTGGCTTGCTATGAAGCTGGAGCTACAGTTGCAGTTGCCGGATCATACGTCTTTAATGATGCTGACCCAGTTGCTAAAATTAATGCTTTGAAAACAGCAACGAAATAAAAAAAGTGCGGTTTGTTGATTTCAACATCCGCACTTTTGTTTTTAAGGAGTATGGAGATGGACCAGGTAATTAATATTTTAGTTGGTGGACCAATATCTGAATGGCCCGACCAGCTCACAAATGGCGAAATTAGTGGCGATTGGATTGCGGTTGATAAAGGGGCAATTAGACTGCTTAAAATGGGAATTACGCCCAAAATAGCTGTCGGTGATTTTGATTCGACCGTTGATAGCGAAATGCAAATAGTCAAATCAAAAATTGATCACATTGAAGTTTTTCCACCGGAAAAAGACTTTACCGATACTCAAATTGGCGTCATGACGGCTATGAAATACTTTCCGAAGCATCAGATTGATATCTATGGGGCAACTGGTGGTCGAATTGATCATTTATTAGCTAACTTGTTTCTGTCATTAGAACCGCGTTTTGAGAAGGTTGTTGACAAACTGAGAATTATTGATCAGCAAAACACAATCCGATTCTATCAACCTGGTGAATATGAAATTATCAAAGAAGCCGATAAAAAATATTTAGCTTTTGTCAGTTTAACTGCCGTTGATGGTTTGACTCTGCCAGACGAAAAATACACATTACAAGATTTTAATTCCAGCTATCCAATTTCTTGGGCCAGCAATGAATTTAGTCAACCAACCAATCATTTCTCTTTTAAAAAGGGAATCGTAGCAGTGGTTCAAAGCAAAGATTAAGTGTGAAATCAAAAATACGCAATGACACTCGGAAAATCAAGTGTCATTGCGTATTTTTATTGCGTCTTTAGACTTGGTTGAGCACGTCAAGTGTGCGAAACAAAAAACCACCTGCTATGCGGGTGGAGAGCAAATGGGTTATACAAAAATGCCCCCATCAGATTTAGAATGAAGGTGTCGAAGC
>NZ_BJEB01000024.1 GCF_005405445.1 Paucilactobacillus nenjiangensis | reverse complement strand
ACGGAGAAACTAGCAGCTTGATGTTAATGATTGTGAAATTCTAGGTCATCAGTACTTCTTGACAAAGAACCAAAAAACCTGAATTACGATACATATATTATATACGCTCGCAATTCAGGTTTTACATTTTATTTATTTAAATTATTTGTCAGTTGATGAATCATCAGTTGTTTCAGGAGTGTTTACTGTAGCTTCAGTGCCCTCAGTTGTTGCTTCTGAATCGTCTTCAGATTCGTCTTCTTCTTTCGCAACTTTGGTCATCGTCGCAACGTGTGTATCGTCATCCATTTTAATTAAATGAACTCCTAAGGTTGCACGACCAGTTTGTGAAACGTTCGCTACATCAAAACGAATAATCACACCTTTATCTGTAACCAACATGATATCTTCGTCCCCGGAAACAGTTGTCATTCCCGCTAAAGGACCATTCTTCGCAGTAACATTGGCTGTCTTGATTCCTTTACCACCACGGCCCTTAATAGGATATTCACTAGCGCTAGTTTGCTTACCAAACCCTTTTTCACTAATGATAAAGACTTTGCTGTCGGCTTCTAGAATATCTACACCAATCACGTAATCATTGTCACGTAAACGAATTCCTCGAACACCTGAAGCGGAACGTCCCATCGAACGAACATCGGAACCTCTAAAGCTAACCGCATATCCTAAGTGAGTTCCAATAATCATATTTTGATTTTCAGCAATAATTGAAACTCCAATCAATGAATCCCCTTCTTTAAGGGTAATTGATTTGAGACCATTATTACGAATATGAGTAAATTCTGAAACTGGAGTTCTCTTCACAGTACCTTTAAGAGTCGTAAAGAATAGGAAGTTATCATCATTGTTTGTTTCACGTGAAACATTGACAACGGCTGATATTTTTTCTTCAGAATCAATTCCCAGCAAGTTAATAATTGGAATTCCCTTAGCGGTACGCCCGTATTCAGGGATTTCATACCCCTTCATCGAGAATACCTTACCTGTGTTCGTGAAGAACAGTAGCATGTCATGAGTTGATGTAGAAATCATTTGCTCAATGAAATCATCGTCATGCACGCCCATACCTTGAACTCCCCGACCACCACGGTTTTGAGTTTTGAACTCATCAACTGGCAATCGTTTAATATAACCGTTATGGGTTAAAGAAACAATCACATCTTCCTCTTCAATCAAATCTTCATCTTCAATGCTAGTCACATCTCCAACTTGTAATTCAGTTCGACGAGGATCACCAAATTTTTCTTGAATTTCAAGCAATTCTTGGTAAATAACCTGTTGAATACGTTCTTGATGCGCCAAGATATCCTTATAATCGGCAATTGAATCCATTAATCCGTTATATTCATCCTCAATCTTGTCTCGTTCCAAACCTGTTAAACGTACCAAACGCATGTCTAAGATAGCTTGAGCTTGACGTTCTGATAAAGAATAATTTTCAATTAATTGATTCTTAGCGATTTCACTGGTTTGTGAACCACGAATGATGGCGATAATGGCATCGATATGATCTAAAGCAATTCGTAATCCTTCAAGAATATGTGCACGAGCTTGAGCTTTTTTAAGATCAAATTCAGTCCGACGACGTACGACTTCTCCTTGATGTTCCAGATAATAAACTAGAATCTGCTTTAAACTGAGAACTTTTGGCGTTCCCTTAACAATCGCCAACATATTAAAACTAAATGATGTTTGCAATAACGTTAATTTGTATAAATTATTTAAAACAACTTCCGCGCTGACATCACGACGAACATCAATGGAAATCCGCATTCCTTCACGGTCAGATTCATCGTTAGCATCGGTAATTCCTTCAATTCGCTTGTCCCGGGCTAATTCAGCAATTCGTTCGATTAATTTTGCCTTGTTAACCATATAAGGCAATTCAGTCACAACAATTCGCTGTTTACCGTTTTTAAGTTCTTCAATATCAACTTTCGCACGAACAATAATTGTTCCACGGCCGGTTTCGTATGCTTTACGAATTCCCGATTTACCCATCACAATCCCACCAGTTGGGAAATCAGGGCCTGGGACAGCTTCCATCAAATCAGCAGTAGTAGCATCTGGATTATCCATCAAAATATGAATGGCACCAATGACTTCTGCTAAATTATGAGTTGGAATATTTGTCGCCATCCCCACGGCAATACCAGAAGCACCGTTCACTAATAAATTAGGAAAACGAGCTGGTAAAATTGAAGGTTCGCGTTCGGTACCATCATAATTATCAACAAAATCTACAGTATCTTTATTGATATCACGAACCATTTCCATGGCAATCTTGCTCATTCTAGCTTCGGTATAACGCATGGCAGCAGCACCATCACCGTCGACAGAACCAAAGTTTCCATGCCCGTCAACCAGCATATTACGATAACTAAAATCTTGCGCCATCCGGACCATAGATTCATAAATTGCAGAATCCCCATGAGGATGATACTTACCCATAACATCCCCAACAATACGAGCGGATTTCTTATATGGCTTATCTGGAGTGACTCCTAATTCATTCATACCGTATAAAATTCGACGATGAACCGGTTTTAACCCATCACGAACATCTGGTAACGCACGAGCGACAATGACACTCATTGCGTAATCCAAGAATGACGTTCTCATCTGTGACGATAGGTTTACGTCGGTTATCTTTGTTCCTGAAATATCATCTTCAGCCACGACTGTTCCTCCCTTTTAAAACATTTTATAAATCTAAGTTTTCTACGAATGTTGCATTTTCTTCAATAAATTCACGTCGTGGTTGAACTTTGTCACCCATCAACATTGAAAAGACTTGATCTGCCTCGATAGCGTCATCTAAACTAACTCGCAATAAGCGACGTTTTGATGGATCCATCGTTGTTTCCCAAAGCTGTTCAGCATCCATTTCACCAAGCCCTTTGTATCGTTGAATTACTGGTTTTGGTGATGGTTGTAATGAACCAAGCACAGTATCTAATTCTTCATCGGAATCAATATATTGCACGAATTTTCCTTGGCGAACTTGGTACAAAGGTGGCTGAGCAATATAAACGTATCCTGCTTCAACCATTGGCCGCATAAAGCGATAGAACAACGTCAACAATAAGGTACGAATATGTGCTCCATCGACATCGGCATCCGTCATGATGACTAATTTATGATAGTTAGCTTTTGAAACATCGAATTCATTTCCAAAACCAGTACCTAAAGCAGTAAACAATGAACGAATTTCTTCATTAGCCAGAATTTTATCCAAACTAGCTTTTTCAACGTTCAAGATCTTCCCACGAATAGGTAAAATTGCCTGAGTCAATCGTGACCGCCCTTGTTTAGCAGAACCACCAGCAGAATCTCCTTCGACGATAAATAATTCTGAAATTGCAGGATCTTTACTAGTATTATCAGCCAATTTACCAGGTAAATTACTGATTTCTAAACCACTCTTTTTCCGCGTAACTTCACGAGCATGTTTAGCGGCAATTCGTGCTTTAGAAGCCAAAATTCCTTTTTCAACAATTTTCTTTGCCACGTCAGGATTTTCCATCATAAAGCGACTAAACGTTTCACTAAACAAGTGATCCGTAGCCGTTCTCGCATCAGAATTTCCTAATTTGGTCTTGGTTTGTCCTTCAAATTGAGGATCCGGATGCTTGATTGATACGACAGCGGTTAAACCTTCACGCACATCATCTCCAGACAATGAATCATCATTATCTTTTAGAATTCCATTTTTCTTACCATAATCATTAATGACCCGTGTTAACGCCGTTTTAAACCCAGTTTCATGAGTTCCACCTTCATAGGTATTAATGTTATTAGTAAAGGTCAACAAGTTATTATGGAAATCATCGGTATATTGTAACGAAACTTCAACTGTGATTCCCTTTTCTTGTGCTTCCAAATAAATTGGCGGTTCAAAAAGAACTTCTTTGTTTGCATTTAAATATTCAACGTAATGACGAATTCCACCTTCATAATGGAAAACTTCAGTGGTTGGTTCTTCAGGACGATTATCAGTAATACTAATTTTAAGGCCCTTATTTAAGAAAGATAACTCACGAATCCGAGTCGTTAGCACCTTAATGTCATACGTCGTAGTTTCACGGAAAATATCAGGATCGGGTACAAAATGGACAATTGTGCCGTGTTCATCTTCAGGTCGAGTTCCAATAACTTTGATTGGGGTCACAACTTTACCACGTGAAAAATCGACGTAGTATTCTTTACCATCACGAATAACTTTGGCATCAAGTTCTGTAGACAGTGCATTGACAACCGATGCCCCAACCCCATGAAGACCACCTGAAACCTTGTATCCACCGCCGCCAAATTTACCACCGGCATGCAAGATCGTAAAGACAGTTTCGAGAGCTGATTTTCCTGTTTTGGCTTGGACATCAACTGGAATTCCCCGTCCATTATCAGTCACCGTCACACTATTATCTTTTTCAACCGTGACCGTAATATGATTAGCAAATCCTGCCAGTGCCTCATCGATTCCATTATCAACAATTTCCCATACTAAATGATGGAGACCTTGTGATGTCGTTGTTCCAATATACATCCCGGGACGTTTACGAACGGCTTCAAGACCTTCCAGCACTTGAATCTGGCTGGCATCATATTCTTTAGCTAATTCTGCTTTTGTTTCCTTTTCAGTACTCATTCTGGCCCTCCTAAAATGTCCAAATATTTTCCATAAAACCTATATTTTTAGTCCTCGTTTAATAACACACCGTGCTCAATTTCAAAAATCTTGGGTTCTTTAATTAGTTGTCGCGCGATTCCACTTAAACTAGTGGTGGTTAAAAAGGTTTGCACCTTATCTTGAATCGCTGTCAGTAAATGTGTTTGGCGCTCATCATCTAGTTCAGACAACACATCATCTAACAGTAACAGCGGATATTCTCCGGTTTGTTCTTTCATTAAATCAATTTCAGCTAATTTAACCGATAATGCCGTGGTTCGTTGTTGTCCTTGTGAACCATAAGTCTGCACATTATTACCATTCACCATAAATTTTAAATCGTCTCGTTGTGGTCCGTACATTGTACTTCCCTGTTCAATTTCACGTTCCTCATTTTTGGTTAATTCTGCCAATAACAAATCGTAAACCGACTCAACCGTTGCATTCTCAGCTACCTCAATTTGTGACGCATACTGGAAAGTTAACTGTTCCTTGCCTTGTGAAATTTCTTCATGGATAACCTGTGCCCACGTTTCTAATTGTTTTAAAAAAGTGACACGAGCAACCATGATTTCCGCCCCATAGGCAGCTAGTTGATCCGATAACACTTGTAGAAAAACCCGATCTTTTTGTTTCCGCTGTTGTAACTGTTTTAAATATTGATTGCGCTGTTTCAAAATGGTTCGATATTGACCAGAGTTATACAAGTATTTATTACTCATTTGACCAAATTCCATATCCATGAAACGCCGACGCATGGCTGGCGCCCCTTTAACTAACGATAAGTCTTCTGGAGCAAATAAAATCACATTTAGCTGCCCAACATATTGAGATAATTTTGCTTGTTCCAAGTGATTAACTTTGGCTTTTTTCCCTTTTGAACTAAAAATTAATTCTAGTGGAAAAGTGCCATTTTCTTTTTTAACGTGTCCACTGAGAAACGCTTCGTTAGCTTGCCATTTGATTAACTCTTTATCATTAGCAGTCCGGTGACTTTTGGTTAAGGCTAAGACGTAAATTGATTCTAGCAAATTTGTTTTACCCTGAGCATTTTCACCAATCATGACATTAATCCCTGGAGAAAAAGCCACCTCTAAATCATCATAATTGCGAAAATTCCGTAAATGTAAATCAGTTAAAATCATTCGTTTGCCTACTTATCCTTAATTACATAAGAACCAAAACCAGGAACTTCGACAAAGTCATCGGTATATAGCTTTCTACCACGTCGTTGATCTTGTTCTCCATTTACAAAAACTTCATTTTCACTTAAAAACCATTTGGCTGCGCCACCAGTTGGAATAATGCCCTCTTCTTTTAACAACTGGCCAACAGTAATAAATGGCTGATCATTGTACACAATTACAGGTTCTTCCAAACTTTTCACCTACTTTTTTATTCAACCTCTATTATACCTTTTACACAAGTTAAAAACAATCTACCGTCGTTAATTTTTGCGATTTCAGCGTGCAAACCGTTTTTTGATATTTTTGACCTAAATGCCTTAAATGCGCTAATTTTTTGTTATAACGTTAAATTCAATTTTATCGGTTTGTTTTTTTCTGCTCGACAACAAAAAAACGACTATTCCGTAGAATAGTCGTTTAAGCTTACTTGTCACATTAATATGTTCGAACTGGCGTAATTAATTGAATAAAATTATCTTCATTTTCTGTCGGTACTAACGTAAATGGTCGTAAGGCAGAAGTAAATGACATTTTAATTTGGCTTTGTCCAAATGACCGGAGTGCATCCTTCATATAATCAGGGTTAAATGAGATTTCAACGGGTTGCCCGTCCACATTTTCAACACCAATTTGTTCTTCTACATTTCCGACATCTGGAGAGTTACCACTAATTTCTGCTAATTGATCTTCCGGCTGCACATTAAGTTTGACAACATTATTACGACTTTCATGTGACAGTAGTGATGCCCTTTCAATTGCAGCTAAAAAGGTCGCAGCATTTAATTCAACAGTTGTATCTGATGAATCTGGAATCAACCGTGTCGTATCAGGATAGTTTCCTTCCAGTAAGCGTGAATAAAACAGTGTGTCGCCTAATAAGAATAACACTTGATTGTCAGCTATTCGTAATTGAATTTCCTGATTACCATCAGTAATCATTCGTGATAATTCTTGTAAACTCTTACCTGGAATAATCACATCATGGGTTTCTGCAACGGCAGCTGGTAAAGCAATTTTTCGTTGAGCTAAACGATGACTATCAGTCGCAACGGCTAATAATTGATTTTCGCTTAAAATTAAGTGAACTCCAGTTAAAATTGGTCGACTTTCTTGGGTAGAAACAGCCAAAACAGTTTGTCCAATGACTTCTTTTAAAACATCGCCTGCCAGACTAATTGTATTATCGCCATCAATTTCAGGTAGATGAGGATAATTGTTAGCATCTTGACCATTAATAGTAAAAGCTGCTGTTCCTGATGTAATTTGTGTTTGAAAACCATCTGTTACCTCAATGGTTACTTGTTTGTCAGGTAATTTTTTAATGATTTCACTAAAGAAACGTGCTGGTAAGACAATTGATCCAGCTGATGCTACATCTAATTCTAATTTTTCATCACTGTTAGCTAACACAGATTCAATCGTAATATCCGCATCACTACCTGTCAGTGTAACGTCATTATCAGTAACGACGATTTTGATACCCGTTAATATTGGAATCGTTGTTTTTGAAGAGATTGCTCTTAATACGTCATTTAGTTTATTAATAAATGCGGAACGGTTGATTGTAAATTTCATGAATTTTAATCCTCGCCAGTCTATATATAATTATATTTAAAAACAGTAGAAGTAGTAGGCCCTGTTCATATTGTGGATAACTGCGGTGCACTTATTAGTATCAAGAGTTTTCCACTGTTGATAACCTGTGGAAAACTTATGTGAGTTACCTAAAGTTTTCCACAACTAAGGTTTAAGTTCTATTTTAAGGTTTTGTACGTCTTCTTGCAAATTAGCATTGGTTTTAATCTCACCTTCGATTTTATCAATCGAGTGTAAAACAGTGGAATGATCTTTACCACCAAAGGCTTCACCAATTTTTGGTAATGAATTATCGGTTAAATCTCGCGTGAGGAACATCGCGATTTGTCTTGGGACAACAATTTGCTTAACTCGTTTTTTACCACGTAAATCCGCCACCGATAAGTTGTAGTAAGCGGCGACTTTTTCTTGAATCACATCTACCGTGAGGGTTTGGACACCATCTAATTTTAATGCTTTCAATGATTCTGCCGCTAATTCGGTCGTGATATCTTTTTTCATTAAATGAGAAAAGGCTTGAACTCTGGACAAAGCGCCTTCAAGCTCACGAACGTTTGAATCTACTTGGGTGGCAATATAATTGAGAGTATCATTCGGGATATCGATATGATCGGCTTGTGCTTTACTACGCAAGATGGCAATGCGTGTTTCTAAATCGGGGGTGGTGATATCAACGGATAAGCCCCATTTAAAACGAGAAACTAAGCGATCTTGAAGCTTTGGGATTTCGTTTGGTAAGCGATCCGAAGTTAGTACAATTTGTTTGTTTTCTTCATATAAAGCGTTGAAGGTATGGAAAAATTCTTCTTGAGTACCTTCTTTGTCAGCAAAGAATTGTATATCATCAACTAATAATAAATCTAGTTGCCGGTATTCTTGACGAAATTGTTCTTGTTGCCCGGTTTGAATAGCGTTAATAAAATCGTTGGTGAAGGCCTCACTAGTAACATACTTAACTCGTGTATTACTATTATCTTCCATCATTTTATTACCAATGGCGTGCATCAAATGCGTTTTACCAAGGCCAACGCCACCATAGAAGAAGAGTGGATTGTACATTTTACCAGGTTCTTCAGAAACGACTAAGGCAGCAGCATGGGCCATCTGGTTACCTTTACCAATCACGTACGTATCAAAGGTATAGCGTGGATTTAAAGCAGTATCAACTTTAAATGAGCGAATATCCTTTGATGGGGTACTTGAGGTTATTTGATCACTTTCCACGATATAGTAAGGAGTGATATTACGGCCAATTTCTTTAAAGGTATACTGTTGTACCTTGGGCGTTAGTGATTTTACCCAGTAATCTTTATGAAAAGTCGAAGGTAGTTCAATAGTTAATAGATCATCGTCAAAAGAAATGATTTTGGCGGGGTCTATTAAATTGTTATAAGTCACACTCGTGACATCATTCTTAAAAGATTCTTTAATTTTGTTCCAAAATGACTCTAAATCAGTCAAAGCAAGCCCTCCAGTTGTGAAAATACTCTATTTAGTTTAGCATGCACGGAGCGAGTTTTCCACAGGGATGTTGAAATCTTTTTGTAATAATGAACAACGCTGTGTGGAAAATTTACACAGGATTGTGGATAACCAAAAAGGAACGCCTTGTTTTCGGGTTATCCACAAAATAGTGGTGGATAAAGGTCATTGCTATGAAAGGATTTATAAGAGTTATCCACAGCAAAAATGTAGTTGTGGATAACTTTAAGCACAAGCTGTGGATATGTGGAAAACTAAGGGATAAACCTGTGGAAAACAAAAAAGAATCCACAGATTGAAAAGTAACGCTGTGTATTATTTGTGGAAAACTGAGTTAAATAAATATATTTTCTCTTAATTTGGGTGTTTATTCTATTTTCACTTTGTGATAAAATTGTAGGGTATTGTTTGGAAAGGTCGATTTGATCGACTAAAAATATAAAAAATAACATCCTAATAAGGAGGTGCTAAGTTATGAAAAGAACATTCCAACCAAAGAAGCGCCATCGCCAACGCGTACACGGCTTCCGTCAACGTATGAGTACAAGCAACGGCCGTAGTGTATTAGCACGTAGACGTCAAAAAGGTAGAAAAGTATTGTCTGCATAAAAAGGCCACTGATAAAGTGGTCTTTTTTTCTGAAATAAATTCGAGGAAGATTTAATGAAAAAATCGTATCGTGTGAAGAAGGAATTAGATTTCCAGAAGGTCTTCGAAACACACAACTCGGTCGCAAATCGAAAATTTATTATCTATCAGTTAGACAAACCGGAACAAAAACATTTTCGGGTCGGCATCTCTGTAGGTAAAAAAATTGGTAATGCTGTTCATCGTGTTTGGGTAAAACGTAGAATTCGCCAATCGTTATTGGAATTAAAACCTCAGATAAAGCCTGATGTTGATTTCATCGTCATCGCGCGACCCTCAGCGGATCAAATAACAATGGATGAAGCAAAAAAACATCTGACACACGTTTTAAAGTTAGCTCAATTAATCGATGATGAAGCGGAGGACTAAAGAGTGAAGAAGAGATTTCGAAAATATTTAGCCTTACTGAGTGTTTTGGGACTAACTGTCTTTTTGGCAGCTTGTTCTAACACACCAGTAACAAGTAAAAGTACTGGTTTATGGGATCATTGGATTGTTTATAATTTCTCACGAGTAATTATTTGGTTATCACATCATTTTGGTGGATACGGCATGGGAATTATTATTTTCACGATTATCGTGAGAATTATTATCTTACCATTGATGATTTATCAAACTCGTTCAATGCGTAAAACCCAAGAAATTCAACCAAAGATGAAAGAACTTCAAAAGAAGTATTCATCTAAAGATATGGACACCGTTCGTAAATTACAAGAAGAACAAAAGAAGTTATATTCCGAAGCTGGTGTTAATCCATTTGCCTCAATGTTACCTTTGATTGTTCAATTGCCAATCATCTATGCGTTGTATGCTGCTATTTGGCGGACAGATGCCTTGAAACATGGTTCATTCCTCTGGTTAGAGTTAGGTGACAAGGATCCATACTTTATTTTGCCAATTTTAGCGGCAATCTTCACGTTTATGAGTTCTTGGCTATCGATGGCCTCAATGCCAGAAAAAAATGGGATGACAACGACGATGACGTATGTAATGCCAATTTTCATTTTCTTTATGGCAATGAATATGTCTTCAGCCATTTCTCTTTACTGGAGTGTGACGAATGCGTTCCAAGTGGGACAAACCCTAGTTATTCAAAATCCATTTAAGATTAATCGAGAACGGGCTGAAAAAGTGGCTGCTGAGAAAGCTAAGAAAAAAGCAATCGAAAAAGCTAAGCGTAAAGCCGTTAAGGGCCGAAAATAGTAGTGAGATGTATTAATATAAAACAGTAACTAAGAAGGATTAAGCAAAACATAAATTTTGCTTAATCCTTCTTTTGTTGTGGCTTTGTAACAGTGACTGGCAGTAGACGTGCTATAATAGTTGCTGAAATTAAACAAGGAGGCCAGCAAGACATGGCAACATTTACTGGCAAAACAGTTGCAGAAGCAATTGAAAATGGTTTGGTAACCCTCAAGGTCACCAAAAATGAAGCGAATATTAAAGTGATTAACGCACCCAAGACAGGTTTATTTGGTCGAGTGCGTAAAGAAGCTGAAGTTGAAATTGTCCCAATTGGGTCTCAATACCATTTAATTGGTGAAGAACAATCAGCAGACGAAGCACCTAACTTGGAAAGCACAAATACTGTGAATGAAAATGAAACGATGAGTGACGATCAAGTCCGTTCGATGCTGATATCTAGCTTGTCGCATGCTACCGCTGAATATGTCAAAGATTTGGCTTCCAAGCGAGATATTATTGTTAGTTATGAAATCAAAACAACTGCCAATCAATTTCTGATTGACCTATCTACGACGAATGAATCGCAATTAATTGGTACCCGTGGAACGACAATTAACGAATTACAAGAGCAAGCTAATCAATTTGTTCAACAAGCGAAACTAGATGATATTGACGTGGTGCTCGATACGAAAGATTATCGAGCTAAACGCAGTGAAATCTTGAAAAAAGTTGCAGAACGAGCAGCAAAAGAAGTCGCGAATTCAGAAGAGTCAGTTTATTTTGATCCAATGCCCGAATTTGAACGCGTGCAAATTCACGAATTTTTAAAAGATAATAAAAAAGTGCGATCTTATTCAGAGGGTAAGGGGAAACAACGAGTTGTGGTGGTCGCACCGAGAACCAAGCTCAGTGATTAATAATGATTGAGTTAAATGAGGAGGCCAGTTAACATGGCAACGTATACGGGTAAGACGGTGACTGAAGCCATCGATAACGGGTTAAGTGATTTGCAAGTTAACCGACATCAGTCGAATATCAAAGTGGTAAAGTTTCCTAAAATGGGCATGTTCGGTCGGGTCCGCCAAGCAGCAGTCGTTGAAATAGAACCCTTGTCAGTTGATACTGACTTGGGAGATACTTTACCGGCAGAAACACCAATGACGGCAGACGAGAACCGGTTATTGCTGTTATCTAGTATTTCACAGGCAACTGCTGAGTATGTAAAATACTTGGCGACCGAAAAAAAGATAACGCTAAATTATGAAATTAAGGTTGTTCCAGATCAATTTTTCATTGAAATGTCGAGTAATGATGAAGAAGAATTGATTGGCCCGAAAGGACAAACGATTAATCAATTTCAGGAACTCGCCAACCAGTATGTCGTTAATGCGGAAAAAAAATCCGGCTGTGCAAGAAGCTAATATTCAGGGAATCAAAGTTGAATTAGATATTGATGGTTATCGGGCCAAGCGGAGTAGAATTTTGCGCAAGGTCGCAACGCGTGCCGAAAAAGTAGTGGGTGAATCAGAAGGTGCGATTTATTTTGATCCAATGCCTAAAAGTGAGCGAGACCAAATTCATGCTTTTTTGCAAGATAGTGAAACAGTTCGTTCTTTTCCTGAGGGACAAGGCGATGAAAGAGCGGTGGTTGTTGCTCCACTTACGAAACTTAATGATTGACATTTTGTAAAATAAATTTTAAAATGTCGTAGTTAGAATTAAATACGGTAAAAGTAGTGAAAGTACTTTAACCACGTGTGCACAAGTGCAGGCGTGGAGTGGGTGCTTTTTTTATTTGTCAGAAAGGGGTATTAACTTGGCAAACTCAGAATTTGATACCATCGCAGCAATCTCAACTCCAGTCGGAGAAGGCGGAATTTCCATTATCCGGATTAGTGGGGAAGAGGCATTACCAATTGCTCAAGTAGTTTTTAAAGGCAAAGATTTATCAAAAGTTGATTCACACACGATTAATTATGGACACGTCATTGACCCGGGTACACAAACGGAAGTTGATGAGGTCATGGCTTCGGTAATGTTAGCACCTAAAACATATACCAAAGAAGACATCGTCGAAATCAATTGTCACGGTGGCTTAGTGGCAACAAATCAGATTTTACAATTATTATTGAGTCATGGTGCTCGTCTGGCCGAACCAGGTGAATTTACCAAACGTGCCTTTTTGAACGGTCGAATAGATTTATCACAAGCAGAAGCAGTGATGGATTTGATTCGCGCTAAGACTGATAAGTCAATGAAGGTGGCGTTAAATCAATTAGATGGTAATTTATCGCGCTTGATTAGGCAGTTACGACAAGATATTTTGGACGTTTTAGCACAAGTTGAAGTAAATATTGACTACCCTGAGTATGATGCAGTGGAAGAAATGACCACTAAGCTACTGCAAGAAAAAGCAGCGGAACTCCAAAAATTAATTAAGCAATTATTGAATAGCGCTAAACAAGGTAAGGTACTGCGCGAAGGATTAGCGACCGCTATTATTGGCCGTCCTAACGTGGGTAAATCGAGTCTCTTGAATAATTTGTTACATGAAGACAAAGCTATTGTGACTGATATTGCTGGGACCACGCGTGATGTGATTGAAGATTATGTCAACGTCAATGGGGTGCCATTAAAACTAATCGATACAGCAGGAATTCGGGAAACAACTGATCAAATTGAAGCGATTGGGGTGGAACGGAGCCGGCAAGCAATCGATACGGCTGATTTAGTTTTATTGTTATTGAATAATAGTGAAGCTTTAACTGATGAAGATCGTGGCTTAATTGCTGATACGGCCGATGTCAAACGAATTATTATTTTAAACAAAACGGATTTGCTGGAGCAACTAGATCATCAAGAGTTATTTAGTTTGGTGAATGAGGACGACGTCATTGAAACTTCAATCTTAAATGATCAAGGCATGGATCAATTGGCTAAGCGGATTAGTGATTTGTTCTTTGGTGAAGGCATTGAAACTAATTCTAATAATGTGATGGTCACAAATGCACGGCACATTGGTCTTTTGAATCAAGCAGATGCAGCGCTTGGGGATGTTCAACAAGGTATCGCTGCCGGATTACCAGTTGATTTGGTTCAAATTGATATGACTAGAAGCTGGGAATTACTAGGTGAAATCACTGGAGATAGTTATCAAGATGAATTACTTGATCAATTGTTTAGCCAGTTTTGTTTGGGCAAATAAGTCCAGAGTGCTTTTCTCTCCGTTTAGCTTCGGAGCATTAGCGGAGAATGAGAGGTTATTGTTCTGCTTTGTGAACGATGGCCTAGAATTCAAGCTAAGTGACGAAGTTGGAAAGAAAAGCCGATTTATTAGAGTGCTGAATGAGTCGTTTAATTAGTGAGCTGCTAGCTGAGATTAATGATAATTGCGTTGTTAGTAATTGAATTAATCGTAGCTAGGTGAACTAATTGACGAAAGAGGACGATTTAAGTAGAGTGTTTTTTCTGAAGTTGGAGAAAAAAGCCAATTTAAACATTCCAAATCAGCTTGTAAAAAATTATCTAAATAAAATAGCGCAAAAACTAAAACAATCTCAGAAGACGAGGAGAACGTATCGTGGAACAAGGATTACCATACACAGGAAAAGAATATGATGTAATTGTCGTTGGTGCCGGTCATGCCGGGAGTGAAGCCGCCTTAGCAGCTGCACGAATGGGCAATAAAACGTTATTAATGACAATTAACTTAGACATGGTAGCCTTTATGCCATGTAACCCATCAGTCGGTGGACCAGCTAAAGGAATTGTTGTTCGGGAGCTGGATGCACTTGGTGGACAAATGGGCCGTAATATTGATAAGACCTATGTTCAAATGAGAATGTTGAATACTGGTAAAGGGCCCGCGGTTCGTGCATTGCGGGCACAAGCAGATAAGCATGCTTATCATGCTGAAATGAAGCACACAATTGAAAATGAACCTAACCTGACTTTGCGTCAGGGTATGGTTGATGATTTAATTGTGGAAGATGGAATTTGTAAAGGTGTTATTACCAGTACTGGTGCACGTTATGCTGCCAAGAGTGTGGTCTTAACTGTGGGAACCGCCGCTCGTGGCAAGATTATTATTGGTGAACTTCAATATGAATCTGGTCCTAATAATTCTCAAGCTGCCATGAAGTTAACAAAGAATTTGGCTAACTTAGGGTTTGAGATTGAACGTTTCAAGACTGGGACTCCACCCCGAGTAGATGGCACCACGATTGATTATAGCCAAACCGAGGAACAACCTGGGGATGAAGCACCTAATCATTTTAGTTTTACTACCCCAGATACAAACTATTTACTGTTAAAGGATCAACTTTCATGTTGGTTGACGTACACAAATGAAACCACTCATGAAATTATACGTGGTAACTTGGATCGGGCTCCAATGTTCTCTGGAACCATTGAAGGAGTCGGACCTCGTTACTGTCCCTCAATTGAGGACAAGATTGTGCGCTTTGCCGACAAGCCACGTCATCAATTGTTCTTAGAACCAGAAGGACGTAACACTGAAGAATGGTATGTTCAAGGACTATCAACTTCGATGCCAGAAGAAATTCAACAAAAGATTTTACATTCCATCAAGGGACTTGAACATGCAGAATTGATGCGGCCCGGATATGCAATTGAATATGACGTGGTGGCTCCATATCAATTAAAGCCAACCCTAGAAACTAAAATTATTAAAAACTTGTATACTGCTGGTCAAACTAATGGGACTTCTGGTTATGAAGAAGCGGCTGGACAAGGAATGATTGCGGGAATTAACGCTGGCTTACGTGCCTTGGATCGTGGCCAATTTACCTTGAAGCGCTCTGACGCATATATTGGTGTCATGATTGATGATTTGGTTACCAAGGGTACCAAGGAACCATATCGTTTGTTGACTAGCCGTGCAGAATATCGCTTGATTTTACGTCATGATAACGCAGACTTACGTTTGACTGAAATGGGTCGTGAATTAGGCTTAATTGACGATGCTCGTTATGCAGCTTTTGAAAGTAAAAAAACGG
Source organism: Paucilactobacillus nenjiangensis (assembly GCF_005405445.1). GTDB lineage: Bacteria > Bacillota > Bacilli > Lactobacillales > Lactobacillaceae > Paucilactobacillus > Paucilactobacillus nenjiangensis. Next base: position 11,425 of record NZ_BJEB01000024.1, on the reverse strand, counting down.
CCGTTGAAGAAGAACTAAAGCGTTTGGATACCATTCGTATCAAACCTAATGATGATATTGATGCTTTCTTGGTTTCTCGCGGTGAAAAGCCATTGAAGGATGCTTTATTAGCTAGTGAATTTTTACGTCGTCCACAAGTGAGTTACGCTGACTTGATGCAATTTATTCCAGAAGCTACAGAACCTTTGGATCGCCAAGTAATCGAACAAATTGAAATCACAATCAAGTACGCTGGTTATATCAAAAAAGCCGAAGATCGAGTAGCTCGCTTAAAGAAGATGGAAGCTAAAAAGATTCCAGATCGAATTGATTATGATGACATTGATAGTCTGGCGACTGAAGCGCGTCAAAAACTTAAAAAGATTCAACCTGAGACAATCGCTCAAGCAACACGGATTAGCGGTGTTAATCCTGCTGACATTGCGATTTTGAGTGTATATATTCAACAAGGCCGAATCGCAAAAGTATAATCGAAATGACTTATCTTACGAGATAAGTTATTTTTTGAATTAATTTGTACCATATATTAGCTAAATCTTTATGATTAGGTTATTTATACTGATTAATGTTCGTGTTTTTAATAAAATTTATATCTTGACCATCCTTTTAAATCAAGATAACATTAATTTACGAACTTTAATATTGTTGTCGGTAGAGAAGAAAGGGAGTTCATCTTGAGATTAAATAAGTACACAGTCGCAACCGCCGGTGTAACTTTTCATTTAATGCTAGGTTCGGTCTATGCCTGGAGCGTGTATGTCACAGCAATTGCTGCTAAAACTAATTGGGCAGAATCAGAAATTACCTTTGCGTTTAGTTTAGCAATTTTCTTTTTGGGGATGTCGGCTGCGTTTATGGGTCGGTTAGTTGAAAAATTTGGGCCCCGAGTGACAGGTACCATTTCAAGTTTTTGTTATGGTGCCGGAACGATGTTAACGGGTGTTGCCGTCCATTCAGATCAATTATGGTTGTTGTATGTGGCCTATGGCGTGATAGGGGGGATTGGTTTAGGATCTGGCTATGTGACACCAGTTTCGACCATTATTAAATGGTTCCCTGAAAGACGTGGCTTTGCCACTGGATGCGCCATTATGGGCTTTGGCTTTGCAGCAATGATTACTAGTCCGATTGCCCAACAATTGATTACAACAGTTGGAATTGAACGAACTTTTTATATTCTTGGTATTTTTTATTTTCTTGTCATGGTCTCTGCTGCTCAGTTTATTAAGCCACCAAAGCAAGTTACTAATGCTGAAGATTCATTGCAGCAAGGGGTTAGTCTAACTGGTGGACGTCAAATGACGGCTAATCAAGCTGTCAAGACGCCTGAGTTTAAAATGCTGTGGCTGATGTTATTCATCAATATTACTTGCGGAATTGGTTTAGTCTCGGCTGCTTCACCAATGGCCCAAGAATTAACGCATATGTCAGTCGTAAAAGCTGCCTGGATGGTTGGTGTAATTGGTATTTTCAACGGAGTTGGTCGACTGGCCTGGGCAAGTATCTCAGATTATTTGGGACGACCAAATACCTTTAGTTTGGTTTTTCTAATTGAAGGAATTCTCTTATTTGGCTTACTAGGGGTTAATTCTACGTCGATTTTCACCGTTGTTATGTGTGTGATTATTTCTGGTTACGGGGCAGGATTTTCTGTCATTCCGGCCTACCTGAGTGACGTCTTTGGTACCAAGGAATTAGGAGCCATTCATGGCTATGTCTTAACTGCGTGGGGGATGGCTGGCCTCGTTGGCCCGTTGATTCTCTCAATGTCGCACCAGATATTACAAAGCTACAATATGACACTAATCTTATTTGCACTGTTGGAGTTATTGGCGTTACTCGTATCCTTTGCTATTCGTAAACGATTTAAAGTGGCCCAAACTAAATTAGAACAGTAATCTGAAAATAAAATGGCATTCAAGACTGAGTTAAAGTCTTGGATGCCATTTTTAATTATTTTAAATAATCAAGCCACTCATAAAGATTAGCGAACTAACCACGTTTGCACAGCCATGGAGCAAAATACTGGGAATGATGGATCCATTGGCCATTTTTTCATCGATGTAATAAAATGCAAACCCAATACAGCTAGTAAAAATAAAGGTTAAAATCACAAAAATAAGGTCGATATGGCTAGCTAACAGCAAACCACCATGCAAAGCTCCGAATAGTATTGCCTGAGTGAGGTTGCCCTTGAAATAGCCAAATTTGTGTTGAATTCGTTTGGCAAAAAATCCTCTAAACAGGATTTCTTCTGCCTTCGCCGTTTGAAAGAATGCATATAATATCATTGCTAGAACGGTTGTTAACTTGAAATTATTAAATTTAGTGTTGGCTACGACAGTTGAATCTGGTGTCACACAGATTAATGCTGTGCCAAACAAAGCAAAGACAACGAATGTAATTAAACTGGTAGTTACTAATTTTCTAGTGACATGATTGACTGGTTTGATGCCGATCCAAGCTGAGAAATGAACAGGTGGTTTAAACCATTTCCACCAAATGAATGGTAAAGCAATAAATATCCATAACTGCATAATTGTCGAGATAAGCTGATTCCATAAAAGATTCATGATAAGCTCCTCATTCATTAACCACGTAAGCGAAACTACACTATTCGAGAAACATTGTAGCTTAAAATTTAATCACGTGTCAATGAGTGAAAAGCCACCACTGGCATGGGATATGAAATGGTAGTGATGTCCTGGAACTGGATTAAATTTAGCTGGTTGAATCACTATCTTTAATCCGGCTTTTAATCTCAACTTTGTCACCTAGTTAAAATAAGCCACCATAGTCAATGAACGACTATAATGACTTATTCTAAACTAGTGCTCCAAAGCTAAACGAGATAAAAAGCACTATCATTAATCCGGCTTCACAACTTAGCCAATTCCGTATAACTTTAAATATCTTGATTTCAAAGTTCAAAATCGTTCGATATTTTCGTTATTACTCATTGGCTGTTCAATTTGCTCAGCACTATATTTAATCCGGCTTTTAATCTCAACTTTGTCACCTAGTTAAAATAAGCCACCATAGTCAAGAACCGACTATAATGACTTATTCTAAACTAGTGCTCCAAAGCTAGACGAGATAAAAAGCACTATATTATTACCACAAATACTTAACGGTTGGTTCAAAAAATTCTTCATAGATATTTTGACAGATTAGCATTTGTTCATGGGTTAAGGGTTGCAAATCGGCAGCACCGGTATTGGATGCAATTTGAGCAGCGTTACTGGCACCGGGGATGATGGTGGATACGGCATCAAACATCAGTATCCAACGAAGTGCCGTTTGGGCTAAATTATCGGTTCCAAGTTGGTCTTTTAATTCGGTCGCAGCTCTAACTCCGGTTGCATAGTCCACACCAGCAAAAGTTTCACCTTTATCAAAAGCCTCACCATTTCGGTTAAAGTTCCGGTGATCGTTTTTCCCAAAGGTAGTTTCTAAGGTGTATTTACCGGTTAATAGCCCGCTAGCCAAAGGCACTCGAATAATTGTTCCTACATTTTGGGACTGGGCTAACTTAAAGAATAAATCAGCTGGTTTTTGGCGGAAGATATTAAAAATAATTTCCACCGCTGAAATATCGTAATCAAGGGCTTTTATTGCCTCTTCAATTCGTTCAACACTAACACCGTAGTGCTTGATGCGGCCGTCCGCTTTCATTTCATCTAAAGTATCAAAAATTTCTTTGTGATAGTACGCATCAGTAGGTGGACAGTGAAGCAAAATTAAATCTAAACTGTCTGTTTTTAAATTCTTTAGGGATTTGGCAACGAAAGCTTCTAAATTTTCTTTGCTATAACTATCAATTGTGTGTGGGTCTATGGCACGGCCCATTTTTGTCGATACAATGATGTCTCTTTCTGGATGCGCGACTAAGAATTCACCAATCGCTTTTTCACTTTCACCATCTTGATAAATATCTGCAGTGTCAAAGAAATTAACACCAGCTTGATAGGCGGCTTCAAGCGTTTCTTGTGCATCTTGATTACTAAATGGCTCTCCCCATTTAGAACCTAATTGCCAAGTACCAAGTGAAACTTCACTAATTTTGTAACCAGTTTTACCCAATGTTCGATATTCCATGATAATCCTCCAAAACTAACTTTAATAGTGAAATAGTACCACTATTATTGATAATAAGCATTAGCTTAAGAGACTCATCTTACGCGTAAAATTTGCATTAATCACATCAAAATCACTGAAATAGCTTTTAGTTGTCCCGATAATTTGATATTTTTCATGACCTTTACCGGCAATTAACACGACATCGCCTGGTAAAGCATGCGATAGAGCATAGTTGATGGCCTCGGTGCGATCGGTAATCCGGGTAAATGACTTCATTGGCAAATGATTAGTCATATCATCCAAAATGGCATCGGGATCTTCTGTACGTGGATTATCCGAAGTAAAAATGGCATTGGTGGCTAGCTGAGCAGCAACATCCGCCATCAAAGGCCGCTTTTGCCGATCGCGGTCACCGCCACAACCAATCACACAAAAGACCCGTTTTTCGGCAAAGTCATTAATCGTAGCTAACACATTTTTTAAGCCATCAGGAGTATGGGCATAATCGACAATTGCGGTAATGCCAGAATCATTGGGTACTAATTGAAAACGACCCTCAACCCCGTGTAAGGTCGCTAATTTATCGACAATTTGTTCTGGGGCAATGTTCATGGCAAAACATGCTGCGACAGCGGCTAAAGTATTGTAGACATTAAACATTCCCATCAGTGGCGTGTTCACGGTGTATTCTTCACCGTAAATTGATAAGACGAAGCTTGTCCCGTTGCTTGAAATGTTAATTTCCTTCGCACGAACAATCGCACTTTCGTTTAGACCATATGTAATAATATTGGCAGAAGTCATCCCGATTAAGCGATTACCATAGGGATCATCGGTATTAATGACGGCCGTCTTAATGTTATTAATATCATAGCCATTACCAAGTTGGGAAAACAGTAATGCTTTAGCAGCAAAATAATTTTCCATTGTTTTGTGATATAGCAGGTGATCTTCAGTGAAGTTGGTAAAGACCGCCACATTGAAATCGACCCCATAAGTGCGACCTTGATCTAGCGCAATTGAAGAAACCTCCATGGCACATCCAGTCATATTTTGATTCCGCATCTCATTGAGTGTTTGATTGAGTGTATTAGCATCTGGTGTGGTATTAATGGTGGAAATTTTGGTATCACCAATTTTGTTATACATCGTGCCAATAATGCCGGTTGGTTGGTGATTGTCAGACATAATTTCACTAATTAAATGAGTGACGGTTGTTTTACCGTTAGTGCCAGTGACCCCAATCATCGAGAGATCCTCGCTGGGATTGTGATAAAAAATCGTAGCCAGTTGGGCCAAAGATTTATGAGTATTATGGACCGCAATAATCCGGTCGGTATATTCAGTCGGTAATGTTACTGTTGAGGCGGAATCAACCACAGCTAGTACCGCTCCATTTTCAAAGACTTCCTTGATGGCAGTTTGACCATCAAAATTAGCTCCTTTGATCGCGACGAAACAAGTTCCAGTGGTTACTTCTTTGGTATTAGCTGTTAAATTATGGATGCGGTCTGTTAGGGCAGACAATTTTAATTTATCGGCGGGACTAATTTGTAAAATATCGGCTATTTGTTTCATTTTCATTAGAAACACCTCGAATTTAGATTTAATGGTCTTTATCTTACGCGATGATTATGAAGAGAATGATTTATAAAAATTGAAGAAAATGAGATTAATTGTTGAGAAAATGTGAAGAAATATTAAATAATGATTATTTTGTGAAATATATTGACATGAATGAAGCCCTACTATGTAGATTAACGACAATTGATGATAGAATATAACATGTATATTTTTACGAGACGGGTCGGAGGATAAATGATGGAAATATCCATTAGTCAAATCGAAAAGATTTTAAAAAAAGAGAACCTATTAAAAGAAATTAGAATTGGTGATAATTGGTTATATCAATTTCCAGTTGAAGAGTACGAAACTAAATTTTTAGATTTACAATCTAATTCCAGAACCATTAAACGCGATACGAATACCTTGTTTTTTTGTAAGGGATTAACGTTTAAACAAGCTTATTTGCAAATTGCGATAGATAACGGAGTCAAATACTACCTCGCTGATCGTGAATACAAGATTGATGATAACCAAGTGACTGGCATTATTGTGACGGACATCAAAAAAGCGATGGCTTTATTGGCGGCCGAATTTTACCAACACCCAGAAGAAAAATTGACGATTGTCGGTATTACCGGTACGAAGGGTAAAACCACGACGGCCTATTTTTTAAAGCATATTTTAGATCGAACTTTTCACCAAAAAGTAGCGTTGTTATCGACAATCGATACAACTTTAGATGGTCAAAATTATTTTAAATCGCATCTATCCACCCCGGTGGCTTTGGATTTATTTAGAATGATGAATGAGGCCGTGGAAAACGGGATGACTCATTTAGTGATGGAGGCCTCTTCACAAGCTTTTAAGCAATCACGAGTATATGGTTTAAGATTTAATGTAGGTGTTTTTTTAAACATTTCGCCTGATCATATTAGTCCAATTGAACATGCTACCTTTGATGATTACCTCTTTTGCAAACGCCAAATTATTTCGCAATCGGACGTCATGGTGATTAATCAAGATTCACGTTATTATTCATTCTTACATCAAATTATTGATGAAAAAAATGTGCCAGAAATCACCTATGGACGGCAGTTGTCGGCTGATTATCGAATCGAACAAGAAGCGCGTTTTAGTTTTGTGAGTCAACACTTGGGTCAATTACCAGAATTTCATTTGCAGTTAGATGGTGATTTTAATAAAGAAGATGCCACTGCTGCGATGGCCGTGAGTCAAAAATTAGGCGCGAGTGTTGATGACTGTATTCGTGGCATTGAAGAAACAGTTGTTCCTGGTCGCATGGAACAATTTGAATTACACCAAAACATTCAAATTTATGTTGATTATGCGCACAATTTCGATAGTTTGAACCGATTGTTAAACGTGGTGCGCAATCAACATCCTGATCACACGTTGTGGGTGGTCACTGGTAGTACTGGTAAAAAGGGACTTAATCGACGAGTTGGAATTGGAAAAGCAATTGGTAATTTTGCCGATTATGCGGTCCTCACGTCAGATGATCCAGACACCGAAGATCCTAATGACATTGCGAAAGCTATTGCGGGTGCAATCAATAATCCTAAGGTACATGTCAAGTATATTGAAGATCGTAAGAGTGCGATTCAGTTTGCGCTGCAAAAAGCTCAGACTGGGGATGCGGTTGTTGTGTCCGGTAAAGGTGAAGATCCTTATCAGAAGATTAACGGCGTAGATGTGCCGTATGATGGGGATGCAGTTGTTATAAAAAAATTAATAAAAGCATTGGATAATGCTTCAAATGGTTAAAAATGGTAAACTAAGCGGTATGTGTATTCGGTTTTTTATAAGAGATAGGAGAGTTTTAAATGTGTGGATTTGTAGGAACGATTAAAACAGATAAGCTTAGCGATGACGTCATCGTTAATATGGCAAATCGCATCAAACATCGGGGACCAGATGACGAAGCGTATTTTAAAGATGACAAAGTAATGATGGGTTTTCGACGGTTGTCAATCATTGATTTAGCTCATGGAAAACAACCCATGGAAAACAATGAAGAAACGACGGTCCTAACCTTCAATGGTGAAATTTATAATTTTAAAGAGGTTCGCAAGGACTTAGAAGCGCTAGATTATGTTTTTAAGACTAATGTTGATTCAGAAGTTTTATTGCATGGATATGATGCATGGGGCTCTAAACTATTAGATCATCTTCGTGGAATGTTTGCCTTTTCAATTTATGATCGTAAGAACGGAAAGATTTTTGCCGCACGTGATCACTTTGGTATGAAGCCTTTTTATTATTACAATGATGGTGAAAATTTCATGTGGGGCTCTGAAATCAAAGCCTTTTTGGATCATCCTGGATTCAAAAAAGAATTCAATATGAAGTATTTACCTTATCATTTAAGTTTTGAGTTCATTCCTGGACGTGAAACTTTGTTTAAACATGTCTTTAAATTACTTCCTGGGGAATTCATGACCTATGATATCGCCACGAAAGATTTGAAATGTGAACGGTACTATAAATTTGAATACGATATGGATCCTAACAAACAAGTTGAGGAATCTAGTCAAGAAATTGAAAAACTGGTTGATGATTCCGTTGATGCACATATGATTGCCGACGTGGAGGTTGGAAGCTTTTTGTCTAGTGGGGTTGATTCAAGTTACGTTCTGAATGAAGCTAGTAAGTTAAAAGATATCCAATCATTTTCACTTGGATTTGACGATCCGCGTTATAGTGAATTGGCATGGTCGACTAAATTTGCCGAAAAAATCAACCAAAAAAATACCCAAATAAAAATTACTGAAGCGGACTATTTTAGTAGTTTGCCAACGGTGTTGTATTACATGGACGAGCCACTTTCAAACCCATCAGCCATTCAACTTTATTTCTTGGCCAAATCAACCAGCAAACATGTGAAAGTTGCGTTATCTGGTGAAGGGGCTGATGAATTCTTTGGTGGATACAACACGTATCTTGAAGGTGATACTTTCCATAAGTATCAAAAATATGTACCAGGATTTGTTCGTTCGGCCTTGGCTGCTGCAGTGAAGCCTTTACCAAGATTTCATGGTCGTAAATTCTTGATTCGCGGAGCGCAACCAATTAGCGAACGTTATTACCGAGTTAACTATGTTTACAATGAAGACGAACGCGCTAAATTGTTAAAAGATAAATCATTAAATGTGGACACTGGCTTAATGACAAAACATCTCTTTGATGAAGTGTCTGATTTGGATGAAAAATCACAAATGCAGTACTTTGATATTAATGCTTGGTTGCCATATGATATTTTGCATAAGGCTGATCGGATGAGCATGGCTAATTCATTAGAAGTTCGTATGCCATTAGTTGATCGTGAAATTGCCAAATATGCCCGGACATTGCCAGTTTCTAACCGCTTTAGTGGTGCTGAAACCAAATATGCGTTCCGTTTAGCTGCCAAAAATAATGTTCCCAGTGATGTGGCCAAGAAAGAAAAGATGGGCTTCCCATCTCCTCTAGCTACCTGGATGAAAGAAGATAAGTATTACGATTTAATCAAAGGTGCTTTCACCTCTGAAGTCGCACAACGATTCTTCAATTCTGACTACCTAGTTGAAATCTTGGATAAACATCGTGCAGGTCAATCAAGTATGCAAAAATTATTTACAATATATTCATTCTTGATTTGGTATGCTGTATACTTTAAGGAAGATGTACCAGAAGGATTCCTAGAATCAATTACAGTTCCAGTACCAGCAATGAACAAAGTAGGATAAAAAGTAATGTAAAGAGGTATCAAGACGCGTGGATTCAGCAAAACAAGCATTTGTGCCAATTATTTTGGGAACTGATTTGAACGCCTATGGGATGGCGCGTTCATTTTACGAAAAATATACAGTTAAATCTGAATTATATGCCATGATGGAATTAGCGCCAACGCGTTTTTCAAAAATTGTCACACCACATTTTATTGAGAATTTTAAAGATCCGAAAGTCTTTAAAGACACCTTGTTAGCGGTTGGAAAAAAGTATCGGGACCAAGACATCATTCCGGTGTTGATTAGCTGTGGTGATGATTACACCGAATTTGTTGCCGAACATCGAGACGCTTTTCTTGAATATTATGTCTGTCCGTATACGGATTCTGACACAGTGGCCAAATTAACTGATAAAGAATCTTTTTATCGAATATGTGACGAGTACGGCTTGCCATACCCACATACTAAGATTATTAATTCAAGTGACGATACGTCAGATTTTGATTCACCCTTTGGTTATCCGGTTGTGTTAAAAGGTGCAGATGCGAACCAATGGCGGACAATTCATTTTGATGGTTATGAGAAAGCCTTTACCATTAATGATAAAGAAAAATTGAACTTGATGATTCATCGTATTTTTGAACATGGATACGTGGGAGATTTAATTTTACAAGACTATGTCCCTGGTGATGATAGTAATATGAGAACTATCAATATTTATGCTGATCAATATCATCATGTAAAAATGATGGTTTTGGGTCATCCGTTATTGGAAGATCCATCGCCACTGTCAATTGGAAATTATGTCGCAATTGCACCTGGATATGATCAAGACATTTATGACCAATTAAAAAACTTTTTGGAAAAAATTGAATTCACTGGTTTTGTTAATTTTGATGTGAAATATGACCGACGTGATAATTCTTTCAAGGTGTTTGACTTGAATCCTCGACAAGGTCGGAGTAGTTTCTTTACCATGTTGAATGGTTATAACTTTGCATCATTACCAGTCGAAGACTATATTTTTGGGACGTTAAAGGACCAACCAACGGTGTTTGCCAATAAAGATACCAGTCAATATAAACTCTGGTTAGGTGTTTCCAAAGCAACTTTTGAAAAATACGCGACGGATAATGAAGCTAAAACGGCCGCAATGGAATTAATTAAACATCATAAATATGGCACGACCTTTAAATACAATCGTGATTGGAATATTCGCCGAGCATTGATTGAATTTTGGATGAATCATCGATATAAGCAAAATTTTGACAAGTATTTTAAAGAAAAAATTTAATTATTTGGGAATTATGAGTATACTAAGAAGTATAAAACTTGTAAGTGGGGATTAAGTTATGAAAGCAATGAAAGAAGTGCTTAGTTGGATAGTGCCAATTGTAATCGGGCTATTAGTAGCCTTATTAATCAAGCAATTTGTTTTCCAACTAGTTCGTGTTGACGGACCTTCAATGGATCCGAATTTGAGTGATAATGAACGCGTGGTTGTCTTTAAACAGTCAACAATTCACCGTGGGAGTGTTGTCGTGTTCCAAGCTCAAGGAGTGGACCCAAGCGCCACCACTAAAACTGACTACGTTAAGCGTGTGATTGGCTTACCTGGTGATACAGTTGAATCTAAAGATGGCAATCTATACGTTAACAATAAGAAAGTTAAACAAAGTTATATTGGTACTGATGAGCGTACTACTGGGACTGGTAATTGGACCTTGTCTAGTTTGTCCAATATTCATGCCTGGTCAAAAAATGTGAATGCTACTAAAGTACCAAAAGGTGAATACTTTGTACTAGGAGATCATCGAAGTGTTTCTAACGATGGTCGTTACTGGGGATATGTACCTAAGAGTAAAATCTTAGGGGTTGTTAAAGTACCGTTCTGGTCGTCAGATAAGACTGCCAAAAATAATATTAATACCGAGTGGAAAAATTATTTCGAATAATCACGAGTTACAAAAAAAGGTGGCTGGGAAAAAACTAACCAGCTATAGAAAAATCGACCAAGAATTCTATAATTAATAGAATTTTTGGTCGGTTTT
>NZ_BJEB01000023.1 GCF_005405445.1 Paucilactobacillus nenjiangensis | reverse complement strand
TTGGCGAACACCGATTGAGATCTTTTTGCGTGATCTGCGTTACTAAATTTGTTCAAGTTATTTCTTGCAATCTGCCATACGTATATCAATTATGCGTAACATAAATGACATAATTCATTTTGTTTCCCTAACAATATAAATAGGCCTATTTTTAGTTTGTAGATAAATTTTCCCAATGTACTTTCCAACTATGCCTAAACACAGAAGTTGAATTCCACCAAAAAGTAAAAATACACAAATCAACGATGCCCATCCGTAAACGCTACTTCCTGGAACAATGATAGCTCTTAACACAATAAACGCCATTCCAAATATTGATAAAATAAAAGATATAGTTCCAACCCATGAAGCCAATGCAAGTGGCACTTCCGAAAAATCAGTTATTCCATCAACCGAATATCGAAATAGCTTCCAAAAAGGCCAACTTGAACTTCCATTTTTCCTCTCAACATTCTTATATTCTAAATACTTTGTTTCAAAACCAACCCAACTGAATATTCCCTTAGAAAATCTATTATATTCAGTCATACTAAGTATTGAATCAACCATTTTTCTCGTCATCATTCTAAAGTCCCTTGCGCCTGGCACTATCTTCGTATCAGATAATTTATTAATAATAAAATAAAATATGTTAGAAAACAGGGACTTTATCCTTGGTTCTCCAGTTCGATCTACCCGTCGGGCAGCAACACAATCAATGTCAGAAGTGTTGATTAGCTCATACATATTCTTTACTAACTTAGGCGGATCTTGCAAATCGACGTCCATAACCACAACAAATTTTCCAGTAGCATATTTAAGTCCAGCATATAAAGCTGCCTCTTTACCAAAATTTCTTGAAAATGACACATAATGAATTTCAATATTGTCACGTGAAGACAAATGCTTAATATTCTTCAATGTCTCATCCGTAGACCCGTCATCAATAAAAATGTACTCAAATCGTACATTTTCAATGAGGTTAAAGTTATCTCTTGAAACATTATAAAAGTCATTAACTGTTTCTTCCTCATTAAAGCAAGGAACTATAATTGAAATTAAATCCATATGAATTGCCTCTCAGAGTTGCTAATGTTTTGCTTCCATCCATTTATTCACATCGTCCATCTGATATCCCTTACCAAATAAACTTTGTTTGGTTTTCATGATTCGAGTTCGATCATCATATTTACGATTTCGCTGCCAAATTTTTTCAGCCTGAACTGTTAAATTATACCATTCATCTTCAGCGTCTGTCTCGAGAACAAGGTCATTTAAAACTTGATTAATCAAATCTGTACTAAAGCCTTTTGTCATTAAAGCGACTCTTATTTTCTGCATTCTCATTTTTTCAGGTACACGATGATAATGTTTTGCTGCTTTTTCAGCCGCTTTTGATGCATTTTCAAGCATTGTATTATTATCGAACTCAGCTAGGGCATTTTCAATCAAATTATCGTCAATTTTTTTGGCTTTCAGTTTTTGTCGAATGACCGTTGGACCTTTATCAGAAGTAATAGCCATTGTTCTAACAAAACTTTCTGCGTAGTTTTGATCATTAATCAGATTTTGTTCATGTAGCCTTGCCATCACTTGAGCCATCGTTTGTTCGTCAACCTCTAATGATTTAAGTTTGTCCACAACCTCACTTTCTGCCCGTAATTGATGAGATATATAGTCCAGTGCCTTAGAATAAGATTTCGCTACACTATCTGACTTAGTAATGTCTGCTTGAAGCTGTTTATCAACTTCCATCCCCTTGGCCAATCTAAAATTGATAAGTACACTTTCACTTACTCCAAATTCAAACTGCCCATCAAGATAGATATTATAACGACCAACATGTTTTTTTTGCGCTTCAATCATCGTGATCTTTTTCATCTATTTAATCCTCTTAGTTTTTACAAGGCCGAATTTTTCATTTTAGATTTTTATCATGGAAAAAATGTGTACAGAAACAAAGCACATATCTAAAATTTATAAGCGCTTAATTATCTAAATATTGATTTACTCAAGTGAGCAAAGTCTTTTACAGCATGTTGCCCAATTTTTGCGATAGATTTAATGTTTATGCTATTTACACCGCCTTGCCTAGGCCTAAAAGTGATTTTTACAAATCTGTATTTATAACCTTCTTTTTTGTACATTACAGTTAGCAAAACATTTGGTAAATTATACCCTTTTGGAATTTTTTCCAATAATTGGCTTAAGGGAGCAACTTTCATCAGTCTAAAGGGCGTGTTAGCATCTGTTATCCAAGTTCTAAACTGAAATAGAATTACGATTCGTAGAACTTTAGTAACAATCCATCGTGCAAACCCATCTTGTCTGACTTTTCTGAAGCCAAGTTGTATATCATATTCATCTCTTACATTCCACAACTGTGGAAATTCTGCGGGTCTTGTTTGCCCATCTGAATCAGTCTGAAAAACATAAGTTGCTCCATGATCAATGGCGTATTTATAGCCATACACAACTGTATCCCCATGGCCCCCATTTGGTTTATCCAGGACAATTAACTGATTGAAGACTACAGCTAACTCTGTTAATTTTTTTAAAGTGCTGTCCTTACTTCCATCGTTGACAACTACAAGCTTAGATTGTGAACCTATTGTACTTACAACTTCGTGCCATTCTTTAACGACATCTCCAATATTTTCCTCTTCATTGTACGCAGGAATTACCACGTACAAAATATCATTATTACTTTCCAACATTTTCCCTCAATTCTTTATCATAACAATTACAATTTAAATACTATCATAAAATTTCTGCAACTTGTGAAAGTATTTCATTTTTTAGTTTACATTCCAAATTTCATTTCTTAATTATGTATGTAAGCAGCGGCCGCCACTTACCAAATAAAAATTCTAAGGAGCTACAAATATGAATCGTACATTTAAAACTGCAAAAGTTCAATTACTCATGGTCGGCGAAGGCCACGACACTGGTATCAACCGTTCATTCAGTCACGTTGACGAAAATGCAACTGATGACCAAATTCAAAAGCTTGGTGCATTACTTGAAACTCTTACTAGTGACAAGTTTGAAAATGCCACTGTTACTTCATCATACCGCGTCGATAAGAAATAATTCAATTTCACAAACAGAAAGGAAGTCATTATAAATGAAATCATTAAATCTTGCATTCAAAGGTAGTCTTGGAAAGAACCACAGTTTGAAATTAGCCTACGCTAACGATGGTTTAGATTCCGCGACCATCAAGTCAGCAATGGATCAATTCGCTGAAATGAAGATGTTCACGTCTGAAGGCGAAAACATTTACGCCACACCAGTTTCAGCTAAGTACGTTGAAACAATCACTACACCTGTTTTCACTGCTGAAAAAGTCTCAGCTGAATAATTACTAAAAGGTCTCGCCTAGCGCGAGGCCTTTTTTAATCCAAATCACTCAACAATTCTATCTGTACTAATGTTTTTTAAAAGTTTTCGCACCTGACTAATAAACCAACTTACTATTTTAACTATCGGTTTTCCTAACACCACATCAATGATTGTGCATGTGACAAAAACAACAAGGACAGTTGCAAAAGCATATACAATAAAATGAAGTGGTGAATATCCAAGCTTTTGCACAGGCTTAAATAAATTCATCCAAATTAGGGGTCTTACAAGAGAATGTTCAGAAATCATATAAACACTCAACATGCTCTTCGAAATAAAGTTTATTACAGAATTATGAAATGGTTTAATAGTCAAAAATACCAAAAATAATCCGACCGAAATGCCTAAAAGAAAAACTGAATGTTCCGAACTTGGCATCGTGGCGTAAATTGCATAAGTATTATTTTTAGTATGTAGATTGATAAAATCAAAAAATAAAATAGAACTGTAACTGAAAAACAAATTAACAAAAATTAAAAACAGACCGATTTTTCTCAATTGAAAATCGTCCTTATATAACCTAATAAAACCGCCTATCAAATACACTAAAATAAAAAAAAGTGTTTGACTTAAATCAATACTACCTTGTTTATATGTTTTACCAACTATTATGTTCGAAAATGTTGGAACGATTGACATTGTCACCATTAAAAAAATCAGTAAATGGAAGAATTGTTCCTTCGACAAATTTTCCACAAGAATATTTATAAAAGGACTAATTATCATTAAAAAAATAAACACTGTTAAAAACCACCATTGTTGAAAAACAACAGGTAAAAAAGAAGTACAAAAGTTTATCAAATCAATTTTAACATGCATAAACACGACAAATAAAAGAAAAATTATTACTGAATAACTCCAAAGCTGAATATAAAGATGGAATAGCTTTGACATTTTATATTTTGTTTTAATTGAAAAATAACCTGTAATTAATACAAATATACTAACACCAATTTTTCCTCCAATGACCATGAACTGGGCAGCAATCATATTAATTGAATTGTTGTCAGTTAAACTGGTAATTGGATTACTTAAACCAACGCCATACATCACAAAGTGATGCAAAACAATTAAAAACATAGCGATTATTCTTAATAACTCTAAGCTCGAATTTCTACTTTCTTTTGCCAGTTTATTCACCAATACAATTTCATCCTATTCGTTTTCTCCGTTAAGTGCTGATATTTTATTCTACACCATAAATCGTTCCTTAAAAACATAAATATAATCCTTCTATAATTTTTTTGCTTTTAGAAACACCAACAACCAGATTTATTCCATTTGTTCCTTTTTTTCTTTCCTTCTTTTCCAAAATTGCTTTTTCTCGTGAATCTCACCTTGCCGTAGACTTTGCAGAGTCGCATTAATCACAGCGCCAATCATCATGACCATCCCCGACATATCCAACCAAATCATGAAGACCACAAAGGCCCCCATCGTCTTGTAGGTAGCTACAGCTTGACTAAAGACCACCGTGTACAATGAAAACACTTGTGACAGCAGCATCCATAACATAGTCGTAATCAACGCACCCCAAAATACATAACGGTACATCACTTTAGCATTGGGGACGAAGTAATATAGTAAGCTCAACGCGATAAACACGCCGAAGAATGACACCGGCCATCGCAGTTGGCTAACGGTATCAATCACGCTAGTTTGAATATGAAAAGTGGTTCTAAACCGAACCAGCAACAACTCGCCAACCCCATAGAATAAGATTACAGCTCCCATGATGACAATAACCAATACCATCCATACGAAAGATAGTACTCGATTAGTGATTGGATCTTGATCTTTCGCGACCCCGTAAGCTTGATTCACACCACGCTGAAAAGCAGCTACCGCTTGACTGGTTGACCACAGAGTAATCAACGCACCAGCCGTTAATAATCCGCCACTACCATTTGATAATGAATCTTGAACAATTGGTTTAATAAAGGCAAAGATTGATTTAGGAATAATCGTTTCAAGGTAATTCAATAACGTGGTGGCTTGCACACCCAAGATTGGTAACAAGTTTCCCACCACAATTAAGGCTGGAAAAATTGACAATAACGAATAGTACGCTAAAACATTGGCCGATGATGAAACCTGTGCCATAAAAAAATGTTTAATAAATTCTGATATTGTAACTTTTACTCGTTGGAAAAAAGTTGGCTTAATCATCCGCCTTTCCTCCCTTTCCGTTTTGTTTACCTTTTGAAATTATACACGAAGTAGCAAAAAATGAAAGATTAGAAGTGCTGATTTGTACCGAAAGTGGCCACAATTGTGTCCTAAATCAGTTATTATTTCACCGGAGTTTCTTGGGCGTCTTTCAACCCTTGATTAATCACTTTAGCATACAAAATATCTCCACTGGGACGGCCACTAAAGTGCACGCCATCCGTGCCATCAAAAACATCCGGGTGTTGTGGCGCAATTCTCCCCCAATCCGCAATCGTAATAAATTTATACTTGGCTGGCAACTTACGCTCTAGGTTACCCAGTTTGGTGGAATTATAACTATCATCTGCATTCGCATTATACGGTGTCATAAAAATTAGTTTGTGTCCTTTGTCCAAATCATGAACGATTTTCATTGTTTGTGCCGCATAGTCATCTAGCGCATTAGTCCCAAAACAAATCACGACGTATTCACGTAAAGTATGATTATCTTGTTGATTAATCATCACTTGGTAAGCCAAATTCATAGTTCGGTTACCTTCAGCATCAATAGTACTGTCAGCCACGTGATCACCTAAATAAGCACGCGTCCCTAAAGTAACACTGTCACCAATAATGGAAACACCTTGCGGAATTGTGGTGGTATCACCGGCGTTAGTGTCGGCTAAAACCGTCTCATGGATGCCATTAATTTTATCATCATATTGATGAACGCCACTCAACCACAAATTACGTTCTAGCGTCGACATGTTGGGCGCACTTTTAACAACATAGCCCGTGACGCCGATTAGCATCACCGTCACTAAACTGAAAGGAACGCCAATTTGTTTCCAAGCGATTTGCTTATGCCCAATCACTGCTTCTTTACCGGCGATAATTGGTTCTAAAACATAGTAAGACAAGGCAGACAAAATAATTGAAACAACGGTCGTCAAGATGGCTGCCAGCCAGTTATGCATCAGGTGGGCAAACACCACATATAGTGGCCAATGAAACAAGTAGACGCTATAACTGACATCTGCTAAAAATGTAATAATTTTCGGTTCATTGGTATTCGGTGTTTTATCATGCAAAATTCGAGCACTGACAATCATGATGACTGCTAAAAAAGTCGCCAATAATAATCCACCATGGTAGGTAAATAGTTGATTAAATTTTAGAAAATATCCTAATCCAATTAACGCCAGACATGCACAACTTGTCACCCCAATAATCACGTACTTATTAGTAATATCAATCAGCTTTTTAAACGCTGGAAGGATGGATTTAATTCCGGTAATTGCCCCAAATGCACTTCCCACGAAGAATGGAAAACTATGGGTGACACTTGAAAAATAAATCCGTGAAAAGTCGACTAATCCATTAGTACCTAAATACATAGCCGTCGCACTACCAATCACCATGACTGTCGACAAGCTAAATAACAACCACCGAAAGACTTGAGTAGCTTTCTCTGATTTGCCAATTGAAGCTTTCACCATTTTAGCAAGCATAAATGCCACTAAGCCCCACAAGAGATAAAAGTGCATTTCAACCGCCAGTGACCAAGTGTGCACAAATAAATGCGGAATAAATTTAGTTTCGTAGCTCACACCGGTCGCAATCTCAAAGTAATTTGTGGTAAATCCCAAGGCCGCGGCAATTTGTTGCCCAATATTTGTAATGAAGTCTTTGCCAATCAAAAATGTAAAGGGAACGACCAATAATACCGACAGAAACAACGGTGGCACAATTCTATAAAAACGGCGGCGATAAAAAGCCACTAATTTAATGCCATTAGAACGACTAAATTCATCCACCATCAAGGCAGTAATGAGAAATCCAGAAAAAGTGAAAAAGATATCTACACCAATGAAGCCGCCAGTGTACTCTGTTTGAAAAAAGTGATAAGACAATACCGTTATCAACCCGGTGATCCGGACCAGGCTAAACCATTTAATTCGCATGATTTACCTCCCCGTTTTTAAAATCACCTTGAAAAATTATTTGATTTTGTTGTTTAATTTGACCCTTTCCATTTGGCACTCCATGTCTGAACTCTCCTTGGAACTCCCAACCATCATGTGAGACAAATTGACCCCGATTCGCGAACCGACCATCTCTAAAGTCACCAACATAATAATCAGCATTTTGAAAAGTTAACTTTCCTTTTCCATCGTACTTATGATTCTTAATTTGTCCTCGATAAGTCAGATCACCATCATTAATTTTGGGCGTGCCAAATAAGCTAGCTGTCGGCAAAAGGCTAACCATAGCAAAAATAACTATGACAATCACTGTCACAATTTCCCCAATTAGCCGTGCATGAATTTTTAATTTATCCCTCATAATTATAGCGCTCCCAATCCCGTATTAAACCGATTTGCACACTATACTTAATATTATTAACTACCCTATAACCAGTGTCAACCGCAGACCAGGTTTTGCTTTTTTAATAATTTGAAAAATGAAATACATCATCAAACGTTTAATTGAGTGCACAAAAAAAGTAATTTATGCGAAATTGCACAAATTACTCAAATTTTTATAGATATTTAGCATCAAATTCAGGATCTTGGGAAGTTAAAATCTTAGGTCCGTCCTTGGTGATTGCTAAAGTATGTTCGTACTGACAACTCCAGCCACCATCTTCCGTGACGGCTAACCAACCACTAGGGTCACTGACGTCAGCTTTCCAAGTACCGGTGTTAATCATTGGTTCGATGGTAATAGTCATTCCTTCACGCAGACGAGGTCCACGGTTTGCTTCACCATAGGCTGGCACTGAAGGATCTTCATGCATTGTAGGTCCAATACCATGTCCAACAAATTCACGGACATCCCCGTAGCCATTTTCATCTTCAGTGTAATGTTGAATAACGGCCCCAATATCACCAATGCGGTTGCCAATCACAGCCTGATCAATACCCATATAAAGTGACTTCTTTGTGACGTCCATCAATTTTTGAATTTCGTCGCTGACTTCACCAACGGCATAGCTCCAGCAAGAATCACTGAAGGCACCATCTAATTCAACAACCGTATCGACCTTCACTAAGTCGCCGTTTTTTAACATAACGTGCTTGCGAGGGAAACCATGACAAATTTCATCATTGATGCTGACACAAGTGGCGTATTCATAGCCTTCAAAACCGATTTGAGCGGCAACCGCACCGTGGCTTTCAATATAATCACGACAAAAGTCTTCAATAACCCAGCTGGAAATCCCGGGTTTAATAATATCGCGTAATCCAATATGCATGCCGGAAATCACAGCGCCGGATTTTCTCATTGCTTCAATTTCTCGTGGTGATTTTATACTAATCATTAGTCTATCTACCTCTTCGTCCAAAATTACTTACTAAATCATTATACTCTAATCTAGAAAATTGTTTAGCTTTATACTCAGAATTCTAAATTTCTGCTATACTACTTAGGATAACTACTCGAAAGAAGGAAACAATTATGGCAAGTGCATTAGTCGTTTTTGCAACAATAACTGGAAATAATGAAGATGTCGCTGATATCGTGACCGAAGCGTTGGAAGAACTAAACGTTGAAGTTGAAGAAACAGAAATTACTCAAGCTGACGCGGAAGATTTTGAAGACGTTGATATCTGCGTGGTTTGTCCTTATACCTATGATGAAGGTGCGCTTCCTGAAGAGGGATTGGACTTCTATGAAGACCTTCAAGAACTTGATTTGTCAGGTAAGATTTTTGGAGTGGCCGGTTCAGGCGATACCTTCTACCTAGACGATTTCAACGTTTCGGTCGACAAATTCGCGGCCGCATTTGAAAAAGCCGGTGCTAAGAGTGGTGCTGAAAAAGTTAAGATTGACCTTGATCCTGACTCAGATGATATTAAAACTTTAAACGCATTCGCAGCTGACTTAGTCAAAGCTGCGACCAAGTAAAACGAGGTAATTATTTTGTTCGCACTCTTTAAAAAGTACCAATCTCTAATTGCCTACGCATTCTTTGGGGGCGTGACGACCCTGGTTAATATCGGTGTCTTTGCTGGTTTAGATTGGCTCGGCTGGAATTATCAAGTGGCCAACGTGATTGCTTGGTTCCTGTCCGTGTTAGTCGCTTACCTAACCAATAAGGTTTGGGTTTTTTCATCCCACTACACAACCGTGAAAGCATTTATTATTGAGATTTCTCAGTTCTTCTTTTTCCGTGTCTTGACCTTGGTCATTGATGTGGTGATTATGTACGTCGGAATTTCTTTGTTAGATGCCAATTCAATTTTAGTCAAAATCATTGATAATGTGATTGTCATCATCGTCAATTATGTCTTTTCCAAATGGTACATCTTTAAGAAAACTAACTAATATAGTAAAAGCAGTGAATTCAGACGAATTCACTGCTTTTTAATTTCTACAATTCAAAGATTTCCGGGATCACTTCAAGTACCTCTCGCAAAATATTAGATCTCACACTTCCAATGATTTCACCGTGTCTACTGACGTAGTCATAGCCATGTAGTTGATACATAATAATCATCCCATCAATCCCTAACCCCGGATCAACAATCTGAATTTTCATAGAATCATTGTCATGTTTACTGTGAGTAATTGGCATAACTTGGACAGATTGTGTTGTGACATTATAATCGTAACCACTAACAACTATACACGGCCTCCGTATATTACCATTTTTAGGATTATGACCACCAATTTCTCTTCCAGCATGTGGCTCAAAGTCTAACCAAATTATGTCCCCTTGCTTA
The DNA here is from genome assembly GCF_005405445.1 of Paucilactobacillus nenjiangensis. GTDB lineage: Bacteria > Bacillota > Bacilli > Lactobacillales > Lactobacillaceae > Paucilactobacillus > Paucilactobacillus nenjiangensis. The sequence goes on along the minus strand of NZ_BJEB01000023.1, from coordinate 17,210 downwards.
GGAAAATCCATTTTATTAATCCAACCTTTCTCGTCCGACTGGAATAATATCATCAGGATTATAATTGAGCTCTTTTATGTCTTGTTCAAAATCATACCTTGATCTATCAAAATTTTTAAATCGGTTCTTTTTCAATCTTGGTTTGACTACTTTGTATGTCACACTAGATTCATTAAAACCAGAGGCGGTTACTTCAACTCCAGCTGGAATTCCTGAATTTTTTGGAAGTGTTACCGTAACAGAATTACCTTGTTTACGAGTTTTAAAAGTACCATAGTCTTGTTCTTCCATGATTTTCCTCCACATAGCCATATTTACACATTCAAGTATAACATGTATTTACTGTATTTACTATTAGGAGGGTTAGTCCAAATATTCATCCAGCACTTTCAAAATTCGTTCTGTGGCATGCCCATCCCCAAATGGATTTTTAGCATGCGCCATTTTACGATATTCTTTTTTATCATGCAGCATCTGGAAAATGCCTTGTTGAATACCTTCAATCGTAGTACCAACAATTTTGACGGTGCCAGCCGCAATTCCTTCTGGTCGTTCAGTCTCGTCGCGTAATAATAAGACGGGTAAATTCATCGAGGGTGCTTCTTCTTGAATCCCACCAGAGTCAGTCACAATTAAAAAACTGCGCGCGGCAAAATTATGAAAGTCATAGACATCCATCGGTTCAACTAAGTGAATCCGATCACGACCACCCAAGATGGATTCAGCTAGGTTCTCTACTTCTGGATTAGGATGGACCGGATAGACTAACTCCACATCCAGATTAGTTTCGACAACATCTCGTAAGGCGTGTAAAACGCGACAAATCGGTTCACCCATATTTTCGCGGCGTTGAACAGTTACCAAAATGACCCGATGGTTATCGGGAATCAGTCGTAACACCGGATGCTGATAATCATCAGTAATCGTATAATTTAACGCATCGACGGAAGTATTACCGGTAACAAAAATACTATCTGTGCTTTTATTTTCCATCAGTAGGTTTTGCTTACTTTGTTCGGTGGGGGCAAAGTACAAATCGCTCAACACATCTGCCAATTGGCGGTGCATTTCTTCTGGAAACGGCGCGTACTTATCATGGGTTCGTAAGCCCGCTTCCACGTGGCCAATCGGAATTTGGTGGTAAAAGGCACACAAACTTGCCACCAAAGTCGTCGTCGAATCTCCAATCGTGAGAATCATCTCTGGCTGGGCGGCATTCACGATATTTTCCAAGTGGTGCAGCATCTTACTCGTGCGTTCAGCTTGGCTTTCGTGCGGTACCATTAAATTTAAATCGAAGTCAGGATGGATATCAAAAATCGATAACACTTGATCCAGTAATTTGCGATGCTGTGCAGTCACCACCACAATCGGCTCGAACCGGTCTGGCTGTGCTTGCATGGCTTTAACAACTGGTGCCATTTTAATCGCCCCTGGTCGGGTCCCAAAAATTAACATCACTTTGTGTACACTCGTCAACTGAATCCCCCCTTTTGAATACTATCTTACTCTTATTCAGCAAGGGTTGCACTCACTAACTTTTCCGCCAATATGTTACGATATCAGCAACGAAGGAGTGAATTTTATGACTGTTAAAAACTTTGAAGATAAAATAAATAAATATGCGGATTTAATTACGCAAGTTGGCGTCAACGTGCAACCTGGTCAAACCATCATTTTAACCATCGGTGTCGACCAACAACCCCTTGCCCACGCCATCACCCAAGCAGCTTACGACCTTGGCGCAGATGAAGTTGTCGTCGAATGGACCGATGATTTTCTATCACGAGAATTCTTAACCCACACCAGTCAAGAACGTTTAACCACAATGCCAGCCTATATCAAGGGTAAGGCCGATGAATTAATGGCTAAACATGCAAGTCGGATTACGGTCCTTTCCGATGATCCAGATGCGTTAGCGGGACTGGATAGCAAGCGACTCAGTGCCTATCAAAAAGCTCTCAGTGTTGCGCGACGGTCAATTCGGAAAGCTACAATGAATAACGACGTGTCATGGCTCGTGGTTGGAGCAGCGGGACAGGCTTGGGCAGAAAAAGTCTTTCCAGATGACGCACCAATCGTTGCCCTCGATAAATTATGGGATGCGATTTTCTTTACCGCCAGAATTGATACTCCCAATCCAATTGCAGCCTGGCGAGATCATATTCGTGAACTCAGTCAAAAGGCCGACTGGTTAAATAGTTTTAATTTCAAAGCATTAAAATATAGTGCACCGACCGCTGACATTACGATTGGCTTAGCTGACCAACATGTTTGGGAAGCTGCTGGGAGTACGGACCTAGCCGGTAACTTTTTCGTACCAAACATCCCGACTGAAGAAGTCTTTACCGCCCCTGATAATCGTCAGATAGATGGATGGATTAAATCTACCAAACCCCTCACCTATAATGGGCACGTAATTGATGGGATTGAATTAACGTTTGCTCACGGCAAAATTACTGACGGTCATGCCGCCACTAATGACGCAATCTTTCAAGAACTCTTAAAAATTGATGACGGTACTCACAGTTTAGGTGAAGTTTCATTAGTTCCCGATCCATCACCGATATCACAATCTGGCATTATCTTTTTAAATACTTTATTTGATGAAAATGCCGCCAATCATATTGCGATTGGTGCTGCTTATCCATTTAATATCAAAAATGGCACTAACATGACTGTTTTAGAACAAACGACCCACGGTTTAAGCCAAAGTGTTGCCCACGTTGATTTTATGGTTGGCTCCGCAACCATGGATGTTGATGGCATTCAATTTGACGGTACTGTGGTACCTATTTTCCGCCATGGTGATTGGGCATAATAAATTAATTTGTATATAGCAATTGTGTTTGTGCTAGTTTACTTGTATATAACAAAATTTTGATATCGTCTAGAATTCATTTGGACGATATCTTTTTTAATCTAATTTTGATTATGATTGACATTTGATACAAAAAGTCTTTAAATATAACGTTAAATAATCAAAATGAAAGTTTTCTTATTTCAAATTTAACTGGAGGACTTTTAACTCATGAATCAAGTGGAAACAAGTATTCAAAATGGACAGGTATTAAACGTCTTTACCCGCCAATTCGAACCCACAACTTTGTGGATTAACCACGGTCAAATTGTCGCGGTTGGTCAGCAAACCGGCTACACAGCGAACACCATTATTGATGCCAGCGATAAATACATCGTTCCTGGATTTATTGACGCACACATGCATATTGAAAGTTCAATGGTCAGCCCAAGTGAATTAGGGAAAGTGTTACTTCAACATGGCGTGACTGGGATTGTGGCAGATCCACATGAATTGGCAAACATTGAAGGTGTGCAAGGCATTGAATATATGATTAATGATTCTCGACAAACACCATTAGATGTATACTACATGTTGCCGTCATCAGTACCTTGTACCCCATTTGATCATTCTGGTGCAGTGTTAACTGCTAAAGATTTAAAGCCACTCTATCAATACCCTGAAGTTCATGGTTTAGCTGAAGTAATGGATTATCCGGCGGTGGCGGCCGGAGATCCAGACACAATTGCTAAAATTAATGATTCCATTACCGTGGGATTTCATGCAGATGGCCATGGTGCGGGTTTAAACGTTGAACAACTAGATGTTTTTCGCCGTGCACATATCCATACTGATCACGAAGCAACTAGTGTCACTGAAGTGAATGAACGGCTCGCCACGGGCTTTTCTGTTTTTTTGCGAGAAGGAACTGTGGAACGTGATTTAGCCAATACAATAAACGCAGTTACCCCAGAAAACGCCCATAATTTTTCATTTTGTACGGACGACAAAATCGTCGATGATTTATTAGAAGAAGGCTCAATCGACTACTCAATTAAGCTAGCGATTAGCTTGGGGTTAGCCCCAGAATTGGCATATACGATGGCAAGTTACAACGCGGCCATTGCCCATGACTTATCTAACGTCGGTGCTCTCGCTGCTGGTTACCAAGCTGATTTGGTGATTCTAAATGGCTTAAACACCGTTAATATTGATGCTGTCTTTAAGAACGGTATGCTGATAACCGAGTCTGATACTACTCCGTTGCCACCTGGTGCTTCCACGGTTCATCATCATTTGTCTTTAAATGACCTACAATTACTAATGACTTCAGACCATGCACACGTGATTGGAATTCAACCAAACCATATTGTCACGGATCATTTAAAGTTAGAAGTCCCCGTGCATGATGGCATTTTCCAACCAGATTTGGACCGTGATTTAATTAAAATTGCGGTCATCGAACGTCATCATGATCTAGGTACTGTTGGCGTAGGAATTGTGAAAGGCTTTGAACTACACGAAGGAGCGATTGCGACAACTGTCGCCCACGACTCACATAACCTGGTAGTCGCTGGTACCAATGACGAAGCCATCTTCCAAGCCGTACAAGAAGTAACTCGCGTTGGTGGTGGCATTGCAGTAGCTGATGACCATAATATCTTAGCTACGATGCCATTATCAATTGGCGGTGTCATGTCTGCCAAAACTTATCAAGATGCCCTAGTTGATCTCAGATCAATAACAGATGCATACTACAAGATCAGTTCAAACCGGGATTTTAATCCATTTTTGACTTTATCATTTTTAACCTTGCCAGTAATCCCTTCTATCAAGATTACTGATCAAGGCTTGTACGACTTTGATCAACAAAAGTTTATTAATGTTAGTCTTTAATTCCAATCTTAAATAACTTTCATATGAAGCGCATCGATTAAGAATCGATGTGTTTTTTTGACGTTACCGATTCATGATATCAATCATGGTCCACATTTATCTTTTAATTTTTGATAGTTATGAGTTAAATTAATGTGAATTTACCCCCCTTATACTGACAACTTATGAAAGTTAATTTACGCTAATTTAACCTACTTAATTTTTTTATTGTCAGTCAATAAATACATGGGTATACTCACAGTTAAGGACGTCCAATGCTGAATGACGGTAAAAGCTGCTATGGAGGAGTAGATTATGCAAGAAGATGGAAGTGTTGTGGCACCAAATGAGGTCAAAGGTTGGAACTGGGGTGCCTTCATGTTTAGTATTTATTGGGGTATTGGTAACAAAACATATCTACCTTTACTTTGTCTCATTCCCCTGTTCAATCTCGTTTGGGTGTTTGTGGTTGGTTTCAAAGGCAACGAGTGGGCTTGGCAAAAAGGTAATTACAAGGACATTGCTACATTCAAAGCCGTTCAAGAGACTTGGAATCGTGCAGGATTCGTATTCTTCATCCTTGCGATTGTTTTCGTTGTTCTTTATTTTGCATTCTTTGCGGCTATTTTCAGCTCATTCAGCTATTAATTTTCGCTCACTTAATTAAGTATTGAAACAGATTGAAATAATAGGCATCATTGTTAATAACCTTGGTATTTTTCTAGTTAAGATAAAGCATATTAGACTTTTTATGCTTACTAAATTAAATAGTATCCAACAAATAATAGGAATAGCTAATTCTAAGTAATATTTACATTAAAATAAAAAATCACTTTCAATATTGCTCAATATTAGACAGATTTTAACCACCGTACTTTTGAAAACAATTAAGTGAGCTGCAAACTTAATCAATATGGCAGATTGCAAGAAATAACTTGAACGAATTTAATGACGTAAATTAAGCAAAAAGATCTCGATTGGTGTATGCCAATTAAGACATTTAAGTGGCCGTGAATTCAGATACCAATTGATTTGAACCAGTTGGTGATCACTTAGTTCTTCACTGGCTTGGCCTTTGGGAATAAAGCGCCGCAAAACTCGGTTACGGTTCTCATTACTACCGCGTTCATGTGGTGAATAAGCATGGGCAAAATAAACCTGTGTACCAGTTCGCCGTTCAATTGTCTGATAGTTAGCGAACTCTTTACCATGATCTACGGTAAGCGTCTTGAGCTTGTCTTGAAGTTGACTAGCTAGTTCAAGTACGGCTTGAGTCATGGACTGACTGTCGCGACCATGGAGCCGTTTAACAATTGTCAGGCGACTCTTACGCTTCACAAAAGTAGCCACAGCTTGACCTTTACGTTTACCAGAAAGTACGGTATCAGCTTCAAAGTGGCCGAATTCCTGGCGAGTTTCGACTTTATGAGGCCGCTCCTCAATGGAGCAGCCGTGATTGAACGTACCACGCTTTTCTTTAGCACGATGACGACGAATTCCATGATCAGGCAAATCGGGCAACTGTATATCAAGCCATCCTTGATCAATCCAGTTATAGACCGTCTTGTAGGCAATCCCCACCACATGGGCAACTTGTTCAGGGGACCACTTCTGGACTTGAATCTTTTCCTCGATCAAGTGTTTAAGGTTTTTAGTGAGCGAAGACTTCCGCCCCCGTTGACTAACCTTTCGTTCAAAGTCAGTTTGCGCTAGCCCAGCCTGGTACTCACTATTTAGCCGGTGAAGTTCGTTAAAGATGGTGGTCTTACTAAAGCCTAAGTAGTTAGCGATGTATCGCAAGGAACGTCCTTCATTATGAAGCGTTTCAATGACAACACGGTTCTGGAATGATAAAATAGTGGTGCTCATCAAGGTCCTTCTTTCTAATGGATTGTGTGGTAACACCATTAAAGACCTTGATGGGTTTTTCTGTCCACTTAAATGTTCAACTTAAATTTTACAATCTGCCAAAAAGAAAAAATTCATCGCAATTATAATTATGGAATTGCCCCCGCGTGTGCGGGGAATACGATGATATTGGCAAGCCTTGGTCGTTTTCTATAGGATCACCCCCGCGTGTGCGGGGAATACTCTGCGTTAATATTTGCTGGATCGTGTTTCATGGGATCACCCCCGCGTGTGCGGGGAATACTCAATCATATCCGTGTATAATTTCAGCTCTTTAGGATCACCCCCGCGTGTGCGGGGAATACTCAAGTGGTCGTATGTCTTATATCCGGCATTCAGGATCACCCCCGCGTGTGCGGGGAATACTCACGACCCCAGTTGCCTTTGATAATTTGAACAGGATCACCCCCGCGTGTGCGGGGAATACTGCTGAACTGCAATATGAACTTGCTTGATTGTAGGATCACCCCCGCGTGTGCGGGGAATACCCGTAGATTTATCAAAAGTTTCATCAATTACGGGGATCACCCCCGCGTGTGCGGGGAATACTTATAAGTTGAATCTCCGTATCGCTGTTGCCTAGGATCACCCCCGCGTGTGCGGGGGAATACGAAATTTTCAAGTTCATCACTGGGGAATTGATAGGATCACCCCCGCGTGTGCGGGGAATACACATTAGCAACGAGTAAGAAACTATCAGACGTGGGATCACCCCCGCGTGTGCGGGGAATACTTCAAGTTTTGCATTTAACACGTCTTTCATATAGGATCACCCCCGCGTGTGCGGGGAATACACTAAACAAATCCCATCATGCCAACATTCTCAAAATCTAAAAACTCCTTTTTTTATGAGTTGCTCTGCCAAATCACAAGTCGCTTGTGCATCTGCCAACGCATTATGGAAATTTTCGTTTTTAATATTATACGTCTCCAACACTGTTTTTAAGCGGTAATTATCTAAAAACCGATTATTATTTTTAACGACTGGCATCAAATCATAAAAATTATTGACCAAACTTGCCAGCTTAGTGTTTCTAAAGCTTGCCGTCAAAAAGCTTTCGTCGAAGTGAACATTGTATCCGACCAAAGGCAAGTCACTAATGAACTTTTGAAATCCCCTTAAGGCATTTTCTAAAGAAACGCCTTCGGAGATCAACTTTTCTAAGGTTAAACCAGTTAACTTTATTACGGCTGTCGGAATTTTTTGATCAGTGTTAATTAATTGATAAAAATTTTCAACATTACTACCGTAAGATTTGACAGCACCAATCGCGATTATTTTATCTGTAGAAACATTTAGGCCAGTCGTTTCAATATCAATTGAGACAAACGGTTTGGATTCACTTTCAACCTGTTGCTTTTCAGCCCTTTTGCTGTCAGTTCGTTTTGCCATCATCTTTGCTTTATGAAATTTGGCAGCATTGCTAAAACCGTGCTTTATTGGCTTGTCTGCCGAAATCAAGTGCATCATCAGAGGAATACCATCATAATCCACTACTGTTCTATCAAATCGAGTTGTTTTGAATGTGTAACCCAGTTCGTTATTGGTATTGTAAGCCATGGTTGCCTGCCCATTGCCAATATCCCGCATAATTCGATTCCATAACTCATCTCTAATTTTAGCAGTTACGTTGCCAACGTAAACACCAGTCTGAATCTCTTGGCACCATTTTGTCAGATCTCCCCGTAGGGAATTCGGTACCTTCGTTAACGTAACCACAATCATATAGGATCGTCCGCCTTAATTTCTTGATATTGAACACCCATCTTTTGCAACCCCATCTGATTGTCCCACAAATTCAGAACATCGACATCCTCTTTAGCATCAGTTTCACCCAACAAAAACTTTAAGTCTGCAACCATCCTAATCAGTAACTTACTTTCCTTAAAAGCATCACGCATAGCTAGTCTTGTTTTTGAGGCAATATCTTTATCCGTTCCAAATTTTGCAGTAATTTTAAATGCAATGGGAATAGAATACTCGGCCTTATATAGATCCGCAAAATCATAGACAAATGATAAGTCATGACCCGTATGGACGAAGCCCAACCCCGCAGATGCACCTAAAGCTGATATCACACTATAGCTTAACCCATAAAGTGCTTGATGAGCAGCTGTGAGTGCTTTATTAATTGGCGTTCCTGAGTCAAAATCATCAGGATTATACTCCCGACGAGACCAAGCTACTTTTGTTTTCTCAGCTTGATCACGGTATACACGTCGAACTCTAGCACCTTCTTTCCCCCGAAGTTCTTGCATACTCAGATTTGAAACATTGACATTTCCAAAACGCATTTGATACATTTGGCGTGCAACTGCAATCCGCGTTTTTGAATTGGAAACGAGTCTTGCTTGAGCCTCAAGCAACGATGACGAGTGATTCAACGGTCTGCCATATGCATATTGTCGAACACCTTGTTCGCCAGTCCAAACACATCCCATCCCAGAAGTCCCAATCAGTTCCATCGCTCGGTGTGTCACATCCACACCCGGTCCAAGTAATAATACGCTAACAACAGCTGCTGGGACATAAACCATGCCCCGACTGTCTGAAACTAATATTGCGCTGTCTTGATGGTTCAATTTAGCATGCTCAAGATATAAAAATGTTACCCGGTCACGTTCACGGCCTAACTCAGAAAGTTTGGCTTTCTTGGCGCCAATTTTTTTTGACATTTTATCACCTCTCAGGGATGACCGTCATTAATCCCATGCCATAAGCTTTTTCTCGCCCTAAACCATTGATTAAAGTCTGCTTAAATAGTACCAAATTCTGAATTTGCAACAATCCTTCAAAGGTCACTTGGCTTAGCCGTACACTCCGCCCAGATTTACGATTTAACACTGGATGCTCCCGTTTTACAATATCAAACGCTAGATCATGCTGATCTATTGTCCCAGATAATTCTTGACTAACAAGTTTAAAACCAGCCTTTTCAGCTCGTTGTATTAACCATTTTCTCTGTTGTTCTACTGTGATATGTGGATAAATACGCCCTCGCTTTTCCCCGGTCAGACTCACAGCATAGCTTGGATTTGCGGTAAGTCTAAATTGCATCAATTCATTTAGTTGTAACTGATTCAAAAATTGGTCATAAGTCTTAGTCATTGCGGTACCGGGAACGCCATACCGGGACAGTGCCTGCAGATCCGGTTTGTTTTGACTTAATATCAACAAATACTCATGGCCGGCTATTTGATCTAGTCGCCATAAATGTCGCAGCCGCTCTCCCTTTTTCACCTCTTCAGGAAAACTCTGTTCAACCCAGTCATGATAAGCACCCAAGTGAGTCAAGTTCTTGATTTTTTGACGATTATTACTCGCCTTTTCAACTCTTGATAAATACATATGGCCCTCCTTTCTAGATAAACGTAAAGACGTCATGATTCGAGTCAGCTATAGTTTTTTCAAAGCTTTTATTCGTTAACTGAATTCTTTGACTAGCAATTGCTCGATAACTTAATTGTCGGTGACGCTGATCAAAGGAAATAACGTTGTCCTTCGCTAATCTATTAGTAACAGATTTTGGTAAAAGATCAGCATCTGCAATCAACTCAACACTAACAACAGATTTTTTTTTCTGACGTTGAAACCACGTTGATGCCTGCCACTCAAGATTACTTAAGGCCTGTATTGGATTCTTATCAGCAACGGTGTGTAATTTCAACGGACCCGCAGGAACATTAGCACGGCGACCCAAAAATAACTGGAATTTTGGGTGTCTTAATGTATACGCGAGTGTATCGATCAATTGTGGATCATTACTACCCACAGCTACGACAAAGACAGCATCCTGTAAATAGTCTCGATAAGTAATTTTTCGAGTTCCTTTTTTCCATTCAACTGTTTGGTAATCCCTCAATGTTCGTCCTGGCTGGTCAACTCGTACGGCAAATTTTAAATTGTTCAACGCTATGATTCTGTTGTCATCACGTCGGTATCCCATGGCAGCAGCTAGCATTCCGATAACCGCACTCTTTGAAGGATAATAACTCGAGGTTCGACTGGAAAATGATGCCTCATTTCCATATGATTGTAATGGTGAGCTAAAATTAATCGTTAGTGTTTTCATCCCGTACCGCCTTTTTTAACCCATCGGTGACGTTTTGCAAAAGCTCAGTGACATTAGCGACTTTGTCACCATCGTTGGTATCAAATTTACTTAGGACCACACTTAATTTCGGTGCATCAACAAAATCCTGGCTAGTTTCAAACTCGTTTTCAAATTTTTGAATTGATTTTTTTACATACCCATCTTTTGACTTCACTGGTTCTTCAAAAGCCGAAACAAGGTTAACTGGTGTATCCGTCCGCAAATTAACCATGACATAACTTGGGAGTGTTTTGTTAGCAAATGTATTTTGCTTGCCAGTCGGCATTGTTAATAAAAATTCTTTTACAAATGCCACTGCACCAGTGACCGCACTGTCTGGGTCCATGTTATATGCCAATTCTCTAATATTTACGTTTGCGTAACGATAAAGCGTAGATGAATTAAATTCCAAGCTTCCGAGCATGGCTGCACCAGCGTTATCCTCTGGTTGAAGGTCATCCAAGGCCGTGAAATAATCATATTCTGGGACGATTTCATGTGTTGAAAGTGCATGTGCGACTTGGGCAGATGCATCTACATTTAGTTCCGGATTATCGGCTACCATACGACCAAATAAAGCAAGGTCTAAAGATTGATCGCCGTTCAATACATTCTTGAGCTCTTTCTTATCAAAAGTATCGTTATTCAGAGCATACTGTGCTAATTTTTCGATTTGACCATGGCTTACAAGTAAAAGAGCCCCCGTTAAATTTGTTTTTTTATTTAATTTAACTGCAGCCGCCTTGAATAGGTCAGCAGTTTTTTCAGTGGCATCCTCATCGCTTAAACTTAAATCTAGTTTAACCAATTCATCTTTCAATAATTTTGCAGCTTCTTTAGTACGAATCCCGACAGAAATATTTTCCTCCTTAAATCCCTGCCTAACCGCGCGTTTCCAACTTTGAGACGATACCCGAGCGCGCGTCACGCCACCATAAAGTGCTGTCTTTGGGGCACCTGTATCGTCACGGTTAATATTGGATGATGGAACGGTTTGAATCACATGAATATCAAGATATATATTTTTGGTTGTCATTAGTTTTTCTCTCCTTTAGTTTGTGAAGACTCTACATTTGAATAATACTGACGACCCCAAGTAAGTCGCACTTGATTAGCTGATTCATAACTAAATTGAAAATGAAAAAGATCGCCTGCCAGGCGTGCATAGTCAATCTGTTGGTTCTGCTGACTAGCCTTTAGAATGGACACTAGATGCGTCAGGGAATTAATTACACTGGTAACATTAGTTGTGGCTAGTAGCGCTTTGACCCGACGATCAAGAGCAACTTGAATATTCTCATTGAGTCGAAGTTGTGCTAGAGCTTTAAAGAACAACTTGCCTACCGCCTCATCACCATAAGCTCCTCCATAGACGCAAATGTCTATCCCTTGCTGATGAATGGCGTAGAGTCGAATTGCTGCAAAAGTGGCAATTTCAGCGTAGGTTGGTTCACCAGTTATGCTTAGCTTAGGGACAAAAGTCTCTGAAACCATCGCTGGTGTTTCTATTCCAGCCATGATGATTGGCCAGACTGCCTGTGCCTGCGGACTTTCTAAGGAAACCGCATGGCGGGCACTAGCTAATACTGCTCTATTAATGTTGCCGTGATCATAAATTTGTTGCAACATTTGATCGACAGAACCCGTTATTGTTTTTGTCATAAATTAAATCACCCCTCTAAATGTTTTTGAATGTTATACCGTAGATGATTATTTGCCGTAAAAATATTTTTTTCTCTACTTTTCTCTTTAGTGGGCACAATAATGCCTGTTATATCTCGTGATGTACTAGTCTGCATAAAAGCTTCGGCCGAATCCAAAACAATTTGTTTCAGCTCATGCTTCCACTCCAATTCTTTAGCGTCTCGATCATCATCATTTGACAGACTCGCTAACCAATGCTTAAAGGGGGCGTTCAATTGCTCATAAAATTTTGCACTTTGTTGACTCGCAAAGGAGCTTTTATCAAGGTTGCGAATTTCCCCAATAGTGGCCGCAAACTGCCAAAAATCCTTGCCAATTTGTTGCGTAGTGTCAATCATATTTTCAATACGAATCGGCCAACGTTGTGTGCTTTCAGTATCAAACAAGACATCGGCTCTAATCGTTAAATCATCAGTGACCTCGACGGCCGGTGCCTGTGTCCTCTTATCATCACTAACCAGCACAACACTCATTAAATTCAAGTGCCGATTTTTTTCAATTAACCCTTTGCTTTTAAGTATATGTAGCCAAGTGATCAAACCTGGTTCCACTCCCATCACGTTTCCATCAGTATTTTCAACATTAATGTACTGGCCAAAATTACGCCACATGGCAATGCCAAGCGAACGAGTACTTTTCACCGCTGGTTTAAAATCATCGGCCCCTCCCTGCGCATCATGCTTCCAGGTTGACATTGGTTCAACATTAAACGCATTTTCGCTACTGTACATTGGCATACCAGCACTGAAAATGGTTGGCTGATAATTTTTGTCCCATTCAATGTGTAATAGCCGTGCCCAAACAGTATAAAGACTTGATACATCATCTGGTAAGATCATTTTTTTTCGTTCAGTAACATAATCATTAATGTTGTCATATTCCCAGACTGGCTTTTGTTTGATATAGTGGTCTTTTGTGTCCTGATTGAACAAAATAAGATTCAACATTAATGTTTCAAAAACTGACTTTCCCTTTGCAGCCACCGGGTTTAGCTTGTACAACCAGCCAGCGGGTGTCGCAAATTTTTCGTCAGTTTCAATTTTTGTTTTGTCCGTCACACCAGTAAAGTTTTGATACGTTATCAACCAGCGAGTGAGTTCATCTAAAGCAATTTGTTTTTTTTCACCCCCAGATTTAGGCGTAAATAACGCGGGCGTTTTGTTACTTTCTGAAATCAGTCGATTAATTTGCTTGATTGATACTGTTCCAGAACCACTTGCAATCCTTTTCTTAGCTGGAACCAATAAGTCATATTGATCCGCAGTTACTTGGTAAAAAGGCCGTGCACCAAATAAATCAAATTGATTTTGGTGGTGACTCAAATATCGAATAACAATTTCAGAAAAATGTCCTGCCTGAAACAGCTGATGCCATGTCTCTTGTAAATCACTTTGATCGTATTCATCGTCATCAACAGATTCACTAAGCTGTAGTGTCTCTTTATCGACATCAAGCCATTCATACACTTCATCATTCGCGTCGAATCGTGAATAAACGGTCGTTAAAATTGCCAGTAAAAACCGAAGAATAGCCAAATCTTGTGACCGCATTTCTCCAGCAAGCTGCTGATAATTTTGTGCCTCCTTAAAAAATTCGGTCAAGGAAACAAGTTTTTCTTGATTCGTTTCCTTCACAATTACTTTAATCCAAGGATCGATAACCAAGTTGAATGATTGTTTACTCATTTTCAGTCTCCCTCTCATAACTCAAACCAATTTTTGGCGAATAATGAAGTCGCCAATTATCGAGCTGAGCCGTGTTATCTTTATTCATTGATAGTGCAAGAGTGCCTCGCAACCAACGGCTTTCCTGCCAATTAGGATAATAGTTACTGGTTTGTGTTTCCAAATCTGAGATAATTTTATCAATCCTGTAACTTGGTGTCACCGCGAGTGGTAGCCTCACAACCTGTTGTGCTATTTTGATTAGTGGCACGTCATTGATATTTTGACCAGTCAACAAGAAATCGCCATCATTCGTGTGTTTAATCAAAATAACTTCTAAGGTTTCTTGAATGTCACGCACTGCCGCATTTGCCCTCTGTTCGTCCAAATCAATTCGTCTTTGACTGTGGCTTAACCAACCATGAATGGTTGTGTCGTCATCGAATGCCGATACGGTCAAATTAGGCGCCTCAATCTGAAAAACTTTAGCCTTATTCTCTTCTTTTTCCAAGTCAGTTTCAAATGTCTCTTTGGCACTGTTAAGGCCGTCAATCAATTTATCCGTTGCAGAATCATAGACGGCTTGCACTAAACGAGAAATATCACTCGGTAATTGAATCGTTTTGGCTAAATAATGATCTGTTTTCATTAATAAATACTTTTCGTAAATTGATTCATTAGCTTCACCATAATCGCCATAACCATTGATGCCCATAACATACAGTTGTGGATTTTTCAGTTTTCTCGGTCGCTCAATATTATGACGGTGAAGTCGCCCAGCACGCTGTAGAATCAAATCCATCGGCGCTATGTCTGTATACATGACGTCGAAATCAATATCTAAAGATTGTTCCAGTACCTGCGTCCCGATCACAATCATTTTATCAGGGCGTTTGGCATGTTTGCCAATTGCGTCCTCCAGTTCTCGTTCCCCTGTAACTCGGTCTGGTACTAAAAATGCAGAATGGAGAACCATAAGCGACACATCCTGTGGAACTAGTTGCGCAAGTGTTTGCGCCCGTTTTACCGTGTTCACAATGATGCCAGCAACCCCGCCACCCTGAAGGTTTTCCAAAACCGACTGAATGATCCCTTCGTCATCTGCCTTAACTCTTGTTACTTGCAGGGAGAGGGCCTTTTGATCGCTTTGACCAGAAAAATCTGTAATTTGTTTAATTTCTTTACCGTCAAAAATACTTAGAAGCGGATATGCTTGGTTATCTTGCCAGTGAGTAGGCGCAACAACGTTCTTTTTGAAATATTTCCCATATTTACCTTTGTAGTATTTTTTAAGCAAAGCATTACGCCTATTTTTAGGAAGCGTTGCAGACAAAATAACAATTGGCACATGATAAGTACCTAACCATTCAACTGCCTTATACAGGTATTGACTCATATAAGCGTCATATGCATGTACTTCATCAAGAATAACGACCTTGTCGCTGAACCCAAGGTGCTTTAGAAATAGGTGTTTTTGTTTCAAGCCTAAGAGCAAAAAATTATCAATGGTTCCGACCGTAAACTTGCTCAGAATCGACTTCTTCCCAGAAAACCAGCTATTAACAACAACCGAGCCCAAATCATCGACATTGGAGGCATTGGGGATTGCTTGATAATCTTCATTGAATGCTGCCTTACCATGCATTAACTTAATATCAAAATTGTCATTCTGAGTTTTAGCAAGCTTATTTAGCCACTGTTCTACACGTTCAAACATCGCATTACTAGTGGCTTGTGTGGGTAACCCCATAAAGATACCATCGCAACCTGATTTATAGGCTAACTGTTCGGCTGCAACTAAGGCAATTTCCGTTTTTCCCAGTCCCATTGGGGCTTCGATAATCACCATTCCGGGATCAGTTGTTTTCTCAATTGCTTCAGTCATTGCCTTTTGAACTGGCCGGGCATCGAAGCCCCAGCGTTTCTGATAAGGATCCTCTTCAATACCTACCTGAGCAGGTATCCATTCTCCGCTCTGATACCAAGCCAAAATTGCGTTTCTAAAACGGCCACTCATATCAATGTCAGACCACGTTTGGTTCAACTCAATCAGGGGAAATAACGGCGTGTTTTCAGGATTGTCTAACGACTCACTAGAAGCCAGCCAATCTGCCATAATCAGCAATCCCTCCAGCAATACTGCCTCAGGCTGGTTAATATCAGGAATTTCACCAACACTATCGTAGCCTGAACTGCTCAGCCCATATTTAAATAACTGTTCCTGCACATTCTGCCAATTTTTCTGGATCATTTTATCGGCTTCACTTTTAGCCACGTCTAACTGCAGATAGTTGGCAGTGTAGATATCAATCTGTTGCGTCTGTGGCGAATCCTCTGGGCGACCATGGTGTCCGCCTATAATTGCTGTAACAGATTCTGGAACGCCTTGAATATCTAGCAATGCTTCACCAGCACGCGCGTGTTGTGATTTACGAGAATCTGACAGGTTAACATCATCTAAGCCCGTAAATCCCTGCCGAATTAGCATCTCTAAAAGTTCCGCGTCAAGGCCAAAATCTTCGTCAAATGATCTCTTTGTTTGGAACGCAGGTGTTGCTTTACCAATATCATGAGTAAAGCCAATAAACTTAACAAGTTTTTCCACTTTATCTTCGGAAAAACGCTGTGTTAATAATCGTCTTTGACCAGGACTTAACCAATGATTGAACAACCAATTTATCGTATTTTGCGCATCGATAAGATGAGTAATTAGCGGTAACCAGGAATGTACACCATCCTTTGATCGCTTTTTAGCCCAAAGGCTTGTCACTTGACCTGTTAAAATAACCAGAACTATCACTCTCCCTTATTACCAGTACAAATATCTACATAACTGAAACTGCGAAATTTTTATTGGGCAGACACTGTACAATGTCTGCTCTGTTTGATGAAAAGTGTTCACGCATATTTAAATAAGAATATAAAACAACTCTTTCGAAAAAAGCAAACCAATTATAAATCTAGTTCCTACTAAATATATACCAAATAGATGTATGTTTGTTATTTTTTAGACAATATACAGAATAAACGCTAATATTTTTAGATTAATTAGGGGAGTGTCAAGAAGTTTGTGTAAAAAGTGATTGCTCTTTCTCCATAAAATTAAATCTTTTCAGTCGAAAAGTGATTCTAATGTATCCTTAACTTGTCCGAATCCACGATGAA
>NZ_BJEB01000022.1 GCF_005405445.1 Paucilactobacillus nenjiangensis | reverse complement strand
CGACAACGGAGAAACTAGCAGCTTGATGTTAATGATTGTGAAATTCTAGGTCATCAGTACTTCTTGACAAAGAACCAAAAAAAGCAGGCTTCCACGATTGTGGAAGCCTGCTTTTATTGAATATTTGATTAGGTATCAAGGTTCGATATACACCTACGCGGACTATTAACTATGCTCATTACAGGATTCGAACCTGTGACCCCTTCATTACTAGTGAAGTGCTCTGCCAGCTGAGCTAAATGAGCAATAAAACTAACGTACTCTTAATATTCTGCCAGAAAATAAAAAAAGTGCAATAGTTTTTTTGAAATTAATTTATATTTTTTTAATTATTTTAACTTATTCTCGAATTTGACCATTGCCACGAATTAAATATTTGGTTGAAGTTAATTCGTTTAAGCCCATTGGCCCGCGTGCGTGAAGCTTTTGGGTACTAATACCAATTTCAGCACCAAAGCCAAACTTAAAGCCGTCGGTAAATCTTGTTGAAGCATTGACATACACGCAAGCTGCATCAATACGTTGTAAGAATTTTTCGCTGTTCGCGTAATTATCCGTGATGATTGATTCTGAATGTTTCGTATTATATTTGTTAATGTGCTCGATTGCTTCATCCAAAGAATCTACAACCTTCACTGCCATAATATAATCGGTGTATTCAGTACCCCAATCCTCTTCAGTTGCGACGTTAATGTCGGGTAAAATTGCCCGGGCACATTCATCCCCACGTAATTCAACATTATATGGTTTCAAAGCAGCCGCAATAATTGGCAAGAATTGTTCTGCAACAGAAGAATGAATCACAATCTTTTCAGCGGCATTACAAACCGAAGGACGCTGTGTTTTAGCATTCACAATAATATCCGCTGCCATTTGCGCTTGGGCAAATTCATCAACATAGATATGACAGTTGCCGGCACCTGTTTCAATGACTGGTACTTTAGCATTTTCCACAACGGTTTTAATGAGACGTGCACTCCCACGAGGGATTAAGACGTCAATATAACCGGTTAAGGCCATCATTTCATTCGCCGTTTTATGTGAGGTATCATGTAAAATTTGCACGGCATTTTCATCAATGTCGTTATCTCTTAAAACTTCTTTGATAGCTTCAACCAATTGAATATTAGTTAATAAAGCTTCTTTCCCACCGCGCAAAATAACGGCATTACCGGTTTTAAAGGTTAAAGCAAACGCATCAACCGTCACATTAGGCCGCGCTTCATAAATCATCCCAATCACACCTAAAGGTACACGTTGTTTTGTGATATACAAATCGTCTTCGGTTT
The DNA here is from genome assembly GCF_005405445.1 of Paucilactobacillus nenjiangensis. Taxonomy (GTDB): domain Bacteria; phylum Bacillota; class Bacilli; order Lactobacillales; family Lactobacillaceae; genus Paucilactobacillus; species Paucilactobacillus nenjiangensis. The sequence goes on along the minus strand of NZ_BJEB01000022.1, from coordinate 27,629 downwards.
TCCAACCTTTATCAATATCCCCAATTGGGTCTTGAAGGGCAACGACTTGTTCGACCCCAACCGCAATTTGTTCAATGCGTTCATCATCTAAAGTTAACCGATCAACAAAACTTGATACTAAGCCGTCAGCATTGCCTAAATCTTGATTATTTTTTTCAACAATTTCGTCCGTATGTTTACGTAAAGATTGTGCCACTAATTTTAAAATATGATTTTTTTGACTTGTGCTAAGTTGGCTCAATTGTTGAGCAGCTTGCTGAGCCTGCTGACCCATTGTAATTAAATCATCCATGATATTCACCTTTTCATTCACTAATCCCGTGCAAATAACGTACCGACTGATTTCCCATCTAATATATCAAAAATAACTTTCGGGTCTTCCCCATTAGCGAGCACCATTTGATGGCCTGCCTCAATGACGCGTTTGGCAGCTTTTAATTTCGTAATCATGCCACCCGTACCAAACCGCGTTCCACTACCGCCAGCTGAGTTTACCACTTCTTCAGTTATTTCGCTAACAAATGGTACTGTCTGCGCATCGGGGTGGGTATGTGGGTCTGCATCAAATAATCCATCGATATCCGACAAGACAATTAATAGGTCTGCCTCAATTGCAGTGGCTACCAATGCAGACAATTGATCATTATCACCAAAGGTAGTCAAATGATCCATTTCGTCGACCGACACACTATCATTTTCATTAACCACTGGAATGGCACCCATTAACAACAGTTGTTCAAATGTATTTAAGACATTCTTTTTACTGAGTGGGTAATCCATCACATCATGGGTCAACAAGATTTGGCCAATTTGTTGACTATAGCTAGCGAACCGTTGATTAAAAATCGACATCAGTTCATTTTGACCAATCGCTGCAATAGCTTGTTGCTGTGCCATTGCTTCCGGTCGCTTGGTCATATGCATTTGGCTGAGACCGACTCCCATCGCACCAGAGGTCACTAAAACCACCTCTAACCCACGATTTTGTACCGCACTGAGTGTGAATGCTAACTCATCCATCGTTTTTAAATTCAATTGTCCATCTGGATAAATCAAACTGCTTGTCCCAATCTTGACCACTAATCGTTTGGGAGTTTTAAATTGTGACCGACTACTCATCATTGCACCGCCATTTTAATATTTCTTTAATTCTAATCATTTTTTAACTTTTGCACAAGCCCATCACTCTGAAATCCCAATTGACTGGTTCAAATAGCGATTAGGTTGGCACGCTTCACTCAGTACTTCGGCTAATTGTGATTGTCCAATTCTATCACCGTTAATCCCAGTGCCTTCATTTGAAATGACTGCTGTTGTCGCGTTGATGACGATAGGTGTCGTCCTGACGATTGTATACGGCAGTTCCAATTCATCAATCATCTTTATCGCATACTGATAATCCAAGACTAAATTTTGATAATCCGAGCCCCACCATTGTTGCAGTCTCGGTTCCTCAACTTCTCCATTCACACCAGCAATTGATAACATCACTATTTTGCTTAATTTAATTTGTTTGCCATCAATCGCATCAATCAATCCAAAGACTTGCTGATCAACATCGCTATCATTTGGAAGCCACAGTAAAATATCATCTTGTTGCAATTGATCAAATGAATTCACCGTAACAGACTCAAGTACGGTTGGTTTAATAAGTGTTGCCAAACCTTTATTCAATTGATCTACTATTAACACTCGGGTCATCAGTTAAAACCTCATCAATTCATCTTTAACGGTTACATCGCTAATTCTAATATCTGTAATGGTACTTTGCTCTAATAGTGGCAACAGCGCTTGAATATTGCCACTAAAGATAAATCTAATTTCATCATTGGCCTCACGAATCACAAAACTACCCAAGGTTTCAGCCATTGCCACTGGGAAACCAGTACCTTTCACCGTCACCAAGCAATCCGTTGTGTCATGCGTGATTAGTTTTTGTACATGTCGTAATTTTCCATTATCGATATACAAAATTTCATCTGCAAAATACTGCATTTCGGAAATAGAATCACTACTAAAAATAATAATTGCCTGAGTCTTTTTCGCAAAATCTCTGAGTAGTTGCCAAATTTGAGTACGTTGTAATTCATTCATTTCTGCTGTCGGATTAGCTAACAACAAAATAGATTTTCCCTTCGCAATTTCGACAATAATCTTAAGTTGTTGTAACCGTCCTGCTTCTAACCCGTCTGCTGGTTCAATCAGATGAATATATAATTGTTTCAAAATTGCCGCCACTTGGTCTTTTGAAATCCCGCCATTATTTTTCTTTACTGTGCTACTAATGACTTCATCAACCGTGCCCCGTAACGAATTTTTATCATTACCATCGACATAACCAATTTGGTCTGCTAGTTTCTTACGGGCCTTATAACTGTCTTGTCCGTCAATCAAAATACTGCCATCATCTAATTTTGCCTGTCCGGCAATCAGCTCAAATAGTGAATTTGCACTATTAAAATCCGTTCCCGCAAGTGCAGAAACTGTCGCTGGTAAAAATTGACGAGAAAAATCTTCTAGTAGTACCTGTTTCTTCTCATTTTTAAATAATTTACTGATTTGAATTTTCGTCATCAATTGCTCCTCCTGAAACCACTTTCTTCAATAATACAAAAAAGTAGCGACAATTACCATTGTCCCTACTAAATTCGTACTGTTAACATTTTATTGATTTTAACGGTTCTTGCCGTTTAATCTAAAAACAGCCAACGTTGTTCATAGTGCGAACATCGACTGTTTTTTATTAAGACTCAAGACTTATTAGGTAGAATAGGTACTATATTTTAAACGATTTCAAGGTGAAGATCGCCAGCTTCAATCCATTTGAATGCACGCATTACACGATAGATAACAACTGAAATGAAGGCAGGTAATACGATACCACAGAAGATATATACCCAGAATGAATTCATATTAGTTGAAGCCAAGTTAAGTGGTGCGATTAATGAATTCAAGCCAAGTCCACCGATTGTATAGGGAACTTTAAATCCAAATACCAAGGTACCAACAGCAGCACTAACCATTGCTGCAACGAAGGTAGGTACACAGGCAGCAGGATTTTTAAGCAAATTAGTAAATTGAACCTTAGGAGTAATCAAACTTTGGGCAATGTTGGCACCCATGTTGTTTTCTTGAATTGACATTGCGAAGAAACCAACGAATTGAGCAGTAGTACCAATCAATGTTGCACCTGATGAAAGTGGATCAAGCGCAATCGCAATTGCTAAAGCGGCTGAAGAAGCAGGTGTCATCAAGAAGATTGAGAAAGCTAATGCCAAGAGCATTGAACCAAGTAATGGATTAACTTGCATTGCACCAGCAACCCATGCACTCAATGCGTTCAAAGCAGGTGTTACAACACTACCAGTAGCCAAACCAACTAATGTTCCAACAAACGTAGTACCCAATGGAACAAGCACCATATCCAAAGGTGTCTTACCAGTTAACCATTTACCAACCATAACAGCTACAAGAGCTGTCAAAACTGCACTAATTGGTTGTCCTGTTGTCATGATGACTGAACCAGCAGCTTCTTTGGCTTGCCAACCTGTAGCGGTAGTTCCACTAACAAGTGCTTTAGTTAAGTAAGCTCCGTTAGCTCCAACAACGGCAGCAGCCATTGTACTGTACATAACCAACGTATTAACTTTAAGTTGTGACGCAACCCCGGCACCAAATGCTGCAGGAAGTAAAACTTGAATAACTGCACCAACTTGGCCCAAAGCTTGCCAATGAGTAATATTAGAAATTGATTGGAATAAAAGTCCCATTCCTAACATAACTAAAACTGCATTTGCGACAGCGGAAGATACGTTATAGACGTAATCCCGGATTGTCATTTTTCCTTCTGATTCTACATTTTGCATAATATGTACCTCTTTCCTAGATGACCTATGTGTTGAAAAATTAAAATTGCATTAGAGAACAAAACCTATTTTAATCTCGTTATCATATAATTGTCAAGGGTATCTAAAGTAATTTTTGTGCATTTTGACTAGATGGCGCTTCCAAGTGCCGCTAAGTGGCCGTTGCCAATTTTAATTTTATTTTTTTCTATTAGTAACAATAACTAAATGAGTTATTTGACCTAATTATTCTAGCCAGTTTTTTTAATCTAATTTTAATTAACCAACGTTAACTAATTTCAAAAAAATAGCGCAAACCGATTTAAAATCGGTTCACGCTATCTAGTTAAATTCTCTTATTGATACTCTCTTGCCAATCACACGGGGTAAATTATGCCTTGTCTACCGCATGTCCACCGAAACCAGCACGCATTGCAGCAACTACTTTACCAGTAAAGTTAGTTTCTGGGTTACGCATTGAGTCGTAACGCATCATTAATGACATTGCGATAACTGGAGTTGGTACTTGCATGTTAAGTGCTTCTTGAAGAGTCCATTGACCTTCACCAGATGAATGCATACGTCCAAGCAATTCATCAAGATGTGGATCATTAGCAAAGGCTGCTTCAGTAAGTTCCATCAACCAGCTACGAACAACTGAGCCGTGGTTCCACAATTTAGCAACTGCTTCATTGTCATAATCATATTGGCTGTTTTCAAGGACATCAAATCCTTCACCAATAGCTTGCATCATACCGTATTCGATACCGTTATGAACCATCTTCAAATAGTGACCTGAACCGGCTTTACCAGTATAAAGGTAACCATCTTCTTCAGAAATTGGCTTGAAGATAGGATCAAGATACTTAGCAAATACTTCAGCGTCGTCTCCACCAATCATGAAGTTACCGCCATTACGAGCACCACTTTGGCCACCTGAAGTACCACAATCAAAGAAGTACATTCCAGCAGCAGTCACAATTTCGTTATGACGTAATGAGTCCTTAAAGTTTGAGTTACCACCATCAACAACTAAGTCACCCTTGTCAAGAAGAGTAGTCAATTGTTCAATAGTAGCGTCAGTTGGCTTACCAGCTGGTAAAAGAAGCCATGCAATTTTTGTGTCGCCTAATTTAGAAACAAGATCTTCAAGACTTGTTGCTGCAATAGCGCCTGCTTCTTCAGCAGCCTTTACATTTTCAGTTGTCAAATCAAATCCAACAACCTCAATTCCATTATCAAGCATATTTTTAGTTAAGTTAAGACCCATCTTACCAAGGCCGATCATACCAACGCGCATACTAAAAGTCCTTCTTTCATTTCGTTTGTTTTTGATTACGAATTACATTATATGCAAAAAACTATCAAAATGCAAATTATTTTTATGCAAATCATGCAACAAACTTCACAATCTGTTATAATAAACTTCAATAAGCAACAGGAGGACACCATGGCACTTCAACTATTCGATAGAATTTATTCCAAACGACCCGGCTTTGGGGCAAGTAGTCAAAAGATTGCTGATTTTTTGATTAACAACTTGCCAGATAGTAATCATCGTTCAATTCAAGAACTTGCCGATGAAATCGATACTTCCATTTCGACCATCTCACGGTTTGCCAAACGAATTGGCTATGATAATTATCCTGAATTACAATTAGCTATCAAACAACAGCTCGACAATCCAGATCAAATTTCAGCCGATATTGACAAGCATGATTCAAACATGCTGGTAGCAGAAAAAGTTTTCCGTTCAAATAGTTCTTCTTTAAATAAAACCTTTGATTTGTTATCTGAATCTTCATTAAACCAAGCTGTAGAATTAATTGCTCACTGTCAGCAGTTAATATTTTTTGGCTTAGGTGCTTCTGAAGTAGTCGCACTAGATGGGTATCATAAATTTCTTCGGACTCAAGTTGAATCCGTCTTCAACTCTGATTACCATATGTCACTCATGCAAGCCGCTAAAATGGATGAAAAAGATTGTGCCATCGTCATCTCTCATTCTGGCCAAAACTTGGATACATTAAAAATGGCCCGGATTCTCAAAGAAAATCACGTGCCGATTATTGTTATTACTAGTTTTTCTAGTTCAGCTCTTGCAAAATTAGGGACCGTCACTTTTTACTCTGCTTCAGACGATTCAAAGTATCGTTCTCAAGCATTGTCATCTTTAATTTCTCAAATGAGCATCATCGATTGCTTGTACATGTCAGTTATGCGTGACGAAGCTCGCCATAATAGTCCAAAGTTATCACGAATTAATTCGGTGATTGAACAAACGCGTGAATAACGTGTTTCACTTTCAATTCGTGCTGATTTTTAAAACGTGCCTCCCCAAAGCAACTCCGTCACTTAGCTTAACTAAGCCAAACCAATTCCAAGTTCGAATTGATTCGGCTTATTTTTCGCTAATGCTCCGGAGCTGAACACTTTGGTCGGCACTCTATTTTTTGAAACGTGCCTCCCCCATCAATTCACTCACCTAACTTAGCTAATCTGAAATCCACAGCTCATGCTTAGCCTTCGTTAGATGCTCGTGAACTATTCGATGGCTTCGACACTCTATTTTTATAAATATTTTGATCCTTCACGAACTGCCAATTTTGACAGTTCGTTTTTTTGGATAAAGTTACGAACCCAAGTTGGATTGGTTTTACTATAATCCCGTAAAGCCCAACCAATTGCTTTTTGAATGAAGAATTCATCAGTAGTCAAATCTGGTAAAATTGCTGTTTCTAATAGACTTGTATCGGTCTTATCTTTAAATGAGAGTTGCAATGTAATTGCTACCCGCCGCATCCAGAAATCATCATTCCCATTAAATAAATCAAAAATTGTCATGGCCTCTTCTGGATGTAACAAAATAAATTTACCAAATGGCACTCGCAGCGTATCAACAGTTTCCCACCAGGAATCGATTTTAAAATAATCGACAAACTGTATCATTTCTTTGATTGTAAACCGTTTATAATTTGCCTGAATTAAGTCAATCGCAACATATTTGTATTCGCGTTCTCTTCTATTGTAGAGTTCATCAATTGTTTGCAGCAACTCAACGAGTTCAATTTGTTTTGACTGTTTAATAACAGCTTTCGTTTGCTTAGTTCGTTCTGGCTTAGGCACGCCAACAAATGGAAAATGATTTTTCATATATTTTTCCATACCTACTCGAGCATCCCCATCGCCAATCAGCATCAATTTATCCATAATTCACCTTTTCATGTGCTTTTCTCAACATTATACATGAAAAAAGCTTAACCTCAGTTTGAGATTAAGCTTGATTTAATTATCCTTTAACATTCACTGATGAACGACGACGTTCATCAATCAAACACCAGCCTCCGAACAAGACAGTCCAGATGACTGCCCCTGTGGCAGGCACGGCACTCCCTGGTACAAAGAACAAGCTAATGAAAATTGCGATAAATGCGACAATCGTAATCACACTTGTATACTTGTAGCCTGGCATTTTAAAGCCATCTGCTAAGAAGTCGGTTGATTGACGATACTTACGATGAGCTAACAATGACAGGGTGTAAACGATGATATACATGTCACTCGAAACTGAGGTAACCAGTGTAAAGACCGCTGTTAAGCCCCCCGTAATACTCATTAATGGAGTAACAAACACCAAAGCTGCTGAAATAATAATGGCGGCAGCTGGTACACCATTTTTAGAAATGGTAGCAAAATGACGATGCAAGAATGAATCTTCAGATGATTCTTTCGCTAATTGATAAAAGTGACGACCAGCTGAAAAAATACTACTGTTCAAAGCTGAAGCGGCAGAAGTCAAAACGACAAAGTTAATCACTGCTGCCGCAGCTGGCAAGCCTGCTAAACTAAAAACTTGAACAAATGGGCTTTGTCCCGCTGTCAGTTGACGCCATGGAATAATCGCCATAATCACAACTAATGCACCAATATAAAAGAGTAAAATCCGAATTAACGTTTCATTAACGGCCTTTTTAATAATTTTACGTGGTGATTTTGCTTCACCAATTGTAATACTAACAAATTCAATTCCTTGAAAAGCGAAGAATACCATTGGGAATGCAGCTACAAAGCTTCCAACCCCTTTAGGAAATAATGAGTAGCCATTAGAAATATTGGTAAATGTTGAATGGCCAAATGGTGTTTTAAAACCAACCACCGCCATATAAATTCCGACTGCAATCATGGAAATAATAGCGATAATCTTAATCATCGCAAACCAAAATTCGGCTTCACCGAATAATCTTGCGGCAACTAAGTTAACACTTGTCAAAATAACAAGAAAGACAACTTCAATCAGCCATGCCGGTATTCCAGGCAACCAATATTGTACATACGTGGCAACCGCGGTAATCTCTGCCATACAGAGAAAAACTAAACCAATCCAATAAGTCCAACCAGTAAATCGCCCAACGCCATCACCTAAATAACGAGTTATAAATGCAACAAACGTATGTTGAGATGGATCTGAATAAAACATTTCACCAATGGCGCGCATCATTAAGAAAAAGACGACACCCAATAACATGTACACAAGTAATATTGATGGTCCAGTTTTGGAAATTGTGCTACCAGCCCCCAGGAAAAGGCCTGTTCCAATTGTTCCACCAATCGCAATCAGCTGCACGTGTCGATTGCTTAACGCCCGTTTAGTTCCATCTTCATTCGTGGTAATTGCTTCTTTTGCCATGATAAACCCCTTTTCAAAATGAATATATTCATTAAATTTGCGACTTTTGAATATAACACAGTATATGGGGAATTTTTTTCTAACGCATTATTCAAACTCAACAAAATGTGTAAATAGATTGTACACAATGTACAAATAGATAGGTCTATACCATCAATTTTATCTTTGTCACGTTTGCTTACATTAGTTGTTACATTCTCGCCGAATTTTAATTAAATCCAACAAAAAATCGACCCTTTTTCGAGTCGATTTACGAATTAGCTTAATTGCCCACCGATTAAGTTAATGTTTTGTTTGATAGTTAATTTAAATTCCAACCGTCGTCTTTCCACGTTCTTCAAAGACACAATAACCACCGAATGCTAAGGTCCAAAGTACTGCACCAATAGCTGGCAATTGACTTCCTGGAATAAAGAAGAGACTAATGAAGATTGCTGCAAAGGCTAAGATGGTAATCGCACTGGTAAAGCGATACGCTGGCATTTTAAAACCATTTGGTAAGAAGTCAGTCGACTGACGATACTTGCGATGTGCCAACATAGATAAAGTATAAACGATGATATACATATCACTAGAGATTGAAGTGACGATGGTAAACATGGCGGCCAAACTGTGAGTCATGGTCATCAATGGAGTAATGAAGACTAGCAAAGCAGAAATTAAAATTGCTTTAGCAGGAACCCCTGTTGATGAAATCACTGCAAAGTGACGACGCATGAATGATCCTTCTTCAGATTCAGTAGACAATTGGTAAAAATGTCGTCCGGCTGAGAAAATACAACTGTTCAATGCAGAAGCGGCAGAAGTTAAAACGACAAAGTTGATAACAGCTGCAGCGGCTGGCAAGCCAGCCAATTTAAATACTTGAACAAACGGACTTTGATTGGCTGTCAGTTGGTGCCATGGAATAATTGCCATGATCACAACTAATGCTCCAATGTAGAATAATAAAATCCGGAAGAGTGTTTCGTTAACAGCCTTTTTAATTACACTACGAGGATTTTTGGCTTCACCAATTGTGATACTGACAAATTCAATTCCTTGAAAGGCGAAAAATACCATTGGGAATGCTGAAATGAATCCACTGACACCTTTAGGAAATAGTGAATACCCATTTGAAATATTAGTGAATGACGATTGTCCAAAGGGTGTTTTGAAGCCTGTGACTGCCATGTAAACTCCAACTGCAATCATTGAGATAATTGCTACGATCTTAATCATGGCAAACCAGAATTCAGCTTCACCGAATAATCGAGCAGCAATCAAATTAACGGCGGTTAAAATGACTAAGAATGTCACTTCAATTATCCACGATGGGACGTTTGGCAACCAATAATTAACGTACGTAGCAACGGCGGTAATTTCAGCCATACAGACAAAGACCAAACCTACCCAATACGTCCAACCAGTAAACTTACCAACGCCATTACCTAAATAACGAGTGATGAAGGAAACGAATGTATGCTGCGTCGGGTCTGAATAAAACATTTCTCCGATTGCCCGCATCATCAAGAAAAAAATAGCTCCTAAAATCATATAAACAATTAAAATTGATGGTCCAGTTTTGCTAATAGTACTACCCGCTCCTAAGAAAAGCCCGGTACCAATTGTTCCTCCAATGGCGATCAACTGCACATGTCGATTACTCAGTGCACGTTTGGTTCCATCTTCATTTGTTGTAATTTCTTCTTGTGCCATATTGTTAACCCCTCTCCGACTTAACGGTTGATTAATGTTCTCACGCGTTCATGAGATTAGAAATTAGTATATGGCCAAATTAAAGTTAATTCATTGGTTAAATAATACAAAATATTCGTTATTTTTATGCCTTTTAGCTAATTCAAGCAAAATAAGAAATCGCTGTAATTCACAGCCGACAAAGCATATGTCATGTTTTATAACATATAAAAAAGACTACCTAAAAAATCAATTAAGTAGTCTTTTTCATTCGTCTAACTTGATTTAGGAACAGTCCCAAACTCAAAATCATTAGGATGCCCACGGAAAGAAACAAACTTTGATAGCCTAAATGGTCAATGATTAGGCCACCATATAATGGGCCCAATGCTCGACCAACCGAAATTGCAATATTGACCATTCCTTGATACTTACCTGTGTCTGACTGATTCGTTAGTTCATCCACCCAAGCAGGAATCCCGGGTAACCCTAGCATTTCGCCAATCGTTAAAACAACAAAATCAATGATAAATCCCCAAAAACTATCAATAAATATCAACATTATAAACGAGGCTGCAAAAATTACCACGCCAATTTCAATTTGACGTCTCAGTTTTAAGTATGGTGCCAGCATATTGACAAATGGCTGCCCAATAATAATCAAAATTCCATTAATCGTCCACAGCATGCTATACGCATAAAATGGAATGTGCATGTTCGTTAAGTGAACCGCCATCACGCTTTCCCATAAGGCATAGCTCAAATATGAGGTAGTCACTAACACGCAGATTAGCCACACTAATTTAGAAATTTGTAAGTTTCCAGTGCCCTGGCGTTTATTCTCCGGTTTAGTTGTGCGTCTCTCAATTGGAACTTTGAACTTGAACACGGTAACTAAGAAGAATAAGACGTAAAAGAAGGTAGTGACGCCAAACACAATTTGAATTCCCATGGGCAGCAAGATTCCCACTGCTAACGTTCCAACGACCACTCCTACATTGAGCGCCATGTACAAAATATTAAACACAAAGCGCGATGATTTCCTTTTAACTGATGCCGCATAGGCATTAACCACCGTAATATTGGCCCCATCCCCGAAGCCGACGACTGTCAACAGAACAGCAAAAACTGGCCAATCATTAAAAAAGATGAGTAAAAAGACGGCTACCATCGCGATTGTGACTGACACCACCGCCGTTTTATACGGATCCCAATGGTCAAACAACCAGCCACCTAAATAATTACCAGCAACCATGGCTGATGACATGAACAACAGCACAATTCCAGCTGTTGACAGGCTTTGGTGCAAATAATTATGCATATAAACCGTAGTCAGCGGCCACATCAACGCTGCCCCTGCGTTATTTAAAAAGTTTGCAATCACAATCCACTTGAGTTTTAGCGTCTTGCTCATTTGAATACCCCAATAATTTCTGTTGACCAATTAACCTTACACAAATTATAAGCACTGAACCTTCTTGCCTCAATCAAAGAAGATTCAATGCTCATGATTAACTATTTATCTGGATCAATTCTAAACATCCAAGTGATCCCGTATTTATCGACCAACTGTCCTAATCCGCCACCAAAACTTTGTTTGCTAATCGGAAAAATGACTCTCCCGGTTTGTGACTGGGCAACATGATCAAACAAGTTTTTAGCTTCAGTAATTTCATCTGTGCCAAAATCTAATAAGATGGACACACGCGACGACGTTTGTGGTGCATCCATAATGGCATCTGCACACATGATATCGACACCGGCGATGGTGAACCCACCATGAATCGTCGTATCTTCAAGCTTGTCAACGGGTAATCCGAAGCCTTCTGCTTGTGCTTCTGTAATTTGTTTTCGATATTGTTTTGTTGCGAAAAAGACTTCTGTATAATACTCAATTGCTGATTTTGCGCATTCAAATGATAGATATGGATAAACCTGTGCTGACATTATTTTCCTCCGACCGATGGGCTAGAATATAAATTATAGAGTTAAATATCATTTCCGTCAAATTACCTTATGTGATTCTTTTGTATATTAGTGATTTAAAATGCTATTATTAAGGAAGCGATTACATGATTGGAGGACATCTCATGGCATTACAAGAACCAGATAAATATATACTCTCAATTGACCAAGGTACTTTAACGACTCGAGCAATGATTTTTAACCATAAAGGCTTCAAAGTCGCCGAGACCGAACGTCCGTTAAAAAGCTTCACTCCCCAACCCGGTTGGATGGAGCATGAAGCCAACGAAATTTGGAACGCAGTACAACAAGTTATTGCGACCATTTTAATTAACACTAGCATTCAACCACAAAACATTGCCGCTATCGGCATTACCAACCAACGTGAAACAACCGTGGTTTGGAATAAAAATACTGGCGAACCAATTTACCATGCAATTGGTTGGCAGTCACAGCAATCAAGCAAAATCGTTGATGATTTAATTAAAAACGGTGAACAACAAAAATTTCGAGACAAAACTGGCCTGAATATTAATACTTATTTCTCCGCCACTAAAATTAGGTGGATTCTTGATCACGTGGATGGCGCACAAAAAGCTGCCGAAAATGGTGATTTACTTTTTGGTACCATCGATTCTTGGATTGCTTGGAAACTATCAGATGGGGCAACCCACGTAACTGACTATTCCAATGCCAGCCGGACGATGTTATTTAATATTCATACACTTGAATGGGATCAAGAATTGTTAGATTTAATGAACATTCCCCTTCAAATGATGCCTACCGTGCGTTCTAGCTCGGAAATCTACGCAACGACCCAAACACTTCAATTTTATGGCGCCTCAGTTCCTATTTCTGGAATGGCTGGAGATCAACAGGCCGCACTGTTTGGTCAAGCCGGATTTGAAGTTGGTAACGTCAAAAATACCTATGGACCTGGTTCTTTTATCATTATGAACACCGGTTCAGAACCTCAACTTTCGGATAGCAATTTAATTACAACGATTGCATATGGTGTCGACGGTAAGATTACGTACGGCCTCGAAGGTTCTATTTTCGTCGCCGGTCAAGCCGTCGATTGGCTGCAAGATAACTTAGGCATGATTAAAAACGCCTTTGAATCTAGAGAAGCCGCCTTAGCCTCCACCAATAATGATGAAGTCTACGTCGTGCCGGCTTTTAATGGCCTCGGATCACCATATTGGGATCCCGATGCTCGTGGATCCGTCTTTGGACTCACCCGTGGAACAAATAAAAATGATTTCATCAAAGCGACCTTACAATCGATTGCCTATCAAACTAAGGATGTCGTCGAGACAATGGTCAAAGATACGGGCTTAGAAATTAATACCTTAAAGGCTGATGGCGGAGCATCACGTAATACTTATTTGATGCAATTCCAAGCTGATATTTTAAATATCGAAATTGATCGAGCAGCTGAGGAAGATACCACCGCACTGGGTGTTGCCTTTCTAGCAGGATTAGCCGTTGGTTATTGGAAAGATACCGATGAATTGAAAGCAATTATTGCTGATGGTAAAATATTCAAACCAGCTATGGAAGAATCCAAGCGTAAAACGCTTTACAGTGGATGGAAAAATGCCATCTCTGCAACCCAGTTATTTAAGCCATTAAATAACACCAAATAAATTAAGAATAGGATGTGTTTTTTTGTCAAAGGTTCGCCGCCAAGGCATTTTCTTTGTGCTTGGTATCTTTTTGTTAGGCGCTTGTATGAGAACGCCGATCACCTCAATTCCATCAATCGTCAGTAATATCGCCAAAACAATTGGCGTGCAACCCAGCGATTTAGGAATTTTAACGACCTTACCATTGGTCTGCTTTGGGTTATTTTCAAGCATCGTACCAGTAATTAGTCGAAAGTTCGGAAATGAAATCACGATTGCCGGCGCATTAGCAGTACTATTCATTGGTTCGTACTTACGGATTATTAACGTTCCAACTCTATTTATTGGGACGCTAATTGTCGGAATTGCAATCACCTTCATTAATGTTTTGCTGCCAGCGATTATTACTGAGGTCACACCAAATAAAATTGGGACTATGACCAGTGTCTATACTTTCGCGTTGGCTCTTTCGAGCGCGATTGGCGCTGGCTTTAGTTCCCCATTAGCCAAGGCAACTAGTTGGCAGTTTGCCATTCAGATTTTAAGCTTGATGGTATTCGCCACTTTCATTTTGTGGTTACCAAATCTTCGCCGTAAAGCACCAGCAACGACAGCTAAAAGTGAGACAGTCAAAGTTCATCCTTGGACCAATAAAAATGCTTGGTTGATTTTAATCTACTTTGGCGTATCGTCATTAGTCTTTTACACCTTAGTCGCTTGGTTACCAACCATTGCAATTGGTGTCGGCATTTCAGAAACTAACGCCAGTCTTTTAGCCGGGCTGTTTCAATTTGTCTCAATCATTCCGCCATTTTTCGTGCCCGGATTGGCCGTTCGCATGACGAATCGTAGTCCGATTATCATTGCTGGTGCTGGTGCGACTATCGTTGGTGTCTTTGCGCTCTTATTCCCAATTAATTCGATTGCTTATTTCATTGTCATCAATACGATTTTAGGGATTGCGACGGCAACTACTTTTACCCTCGTCATGACCCTCTTTGGTTTAAAAACTAAAACGCCTAGTCAAACGACCAGTTTATCTGGTATGGCACAGTCTGTTGGCTACTTATTAGCCTCAGTTGGTCCAGTCCTGACCGGAACATTAAAGAATGTCACTGGTTCATGGCACGCCAGTGAAATATTCATAATAATCGTTTCAATCATCTTTATGACGGCCGGAGTACTCGCTGAAAAAAATAAATTTGTTTTCAATTCTTAAAAATGAACAATATATACCAATTTAACAACATTCAAGACAAACTGTTTTAAGAGTAGCCTGCTTTAATCAGTCCAATTGAATGTTTTTTTGGTTTGTGCTAATATTATTGAAATCGTTTTATTTTTTGGGCGTGCACATTGATTTAAGAGAGTATATAATCAATATGTTAACAAAATTTGTCTATTTGAAGCAGGCATAAAACTGAAGGAGTGGCATTTTGACAAAAGAGAATATTGCAGTTTTCACATTTTTCGGAGCAACAGGTGATCTTGCTAAGAGAAAACTTTATCCATCACTTTTTAAGTTATACCAAAAAGGATATTTGAAAGAACGCTTTGGTGTTCTTGGAACTTCCCGTGCCGACTGGTCAACCGACCAATTCAAGGATGTCGTTAAAGAATCTATTAGCGGCCTTGAAAGTTCAGCAGAAGAAGCTGACAAGTTCGCAAGCCATTTTGAATACGTGGCTCATGACGTTACTGATCAACCACACTATTCTGTTCTACTTGACGCTATTAAAGAACTTGACGAACGATTTGATGCACAAGGAAACCGTGTCTTCTACCTTTCAATGGCACCTAACTTCTTTGGCGAAATCGCATTAAATATTAAATCACAAGGTTTGATTTCTGATAATGGTTACAACCGTTTGGTTATTGAAAAGCCATTTGGTCGTGATTACAAATCAGCTAAGAAGCTTAACGATGAATTAACTTTAACCTTTGATGAAGATCAAATCTTCCGAATTGATCACTATCTTGGAAAAGAAATGATTCAAAATATCGAAGCTCTACGCTTTGGTAACACAATTATTGAATCACTCTGGAACAACCGTTATATTGACAACGTCCAAATCACATTAAGTGAAAGTCTTGGTGTTGAAGAACGTGCATCATATTACGATACTTCTGGCGCTCTTCGTGACATGGTTCAAAACCATATCATGCAAATAATCAGCCAATTAGCTATGGAACAACCAGTTGCCTTTACAGACGCTGATGTTCGAGTTGAAAAGGTGAAGGCTTTACGTAGTTTACGTGTTTACTCAGCTGTTGAAGCAGCTGGTAACTTTGTTCGTGGTCAATATGCTGCCGGTGACGAAGGCGTTGATTACCGTGATGAAGATGGCGTTCCTGAAGGTTCAAACAACGAAACATTCGTTGCTGGTAAGTTGTTATTTGATAACTACCGCTGGTCAGGCGTTCCATTCTATATCCGTACAGGTAAAAAATTGGCTGACAAGTTCACTCGTATCGATGTTGTCTTCAAGAAGCCACTCATTGACATCTTTGCATTCCCACAACAATCAGACGCTACTTTATCAGCTAACGTCTTAACAATTTACGTTGAACCTAAGAACGGATTTGCTTTGACTGTTAATGCTAAGAGTGCCGGACAAGGATTTGAAACGGAACCCGTTAAGTTGGACTTCTATCAAGATGAAAAATCTGAAAAAGATGTTCCAGAACCATACGAACGTTTGATGCACGATGCAATGGAAGGTAACAGTACTAACTTTGCTTCATGGTCAGAAGTTGCCTATGCATGGAAGTTTGTCGATGTTATTCGTCGTCTTTGGGATATTGAAGAACCACACTTCCCTAACTATCTTCCTGGATCAATGGGTCCAAAAGCCTCTGATGAATTGCTCGAACGCGACGGTCGTTCATGGGTTTATAAATTAGATAACAAATAAATAGCTGTAACGCAAAATGGAGTTCGTCATATTGACGAGCTCCATTTTTTCGATAACTTTTTGAATCAGTGACTATTTCTTTTCTTAGTTTACAACTTGTTCACTAACATATTCTGCATACAGTGGGTGCGTGTTGATCATTTCTGAATGTGTGCCATGCCCCGTCACGTGACCATGTTCAATAAAGTAAATTTGATCTGCATCTACGATAGTTGAGAGACGGTGTGCAATTACCAACGTTGTGCGGCCTTGCATCAGGTGATCTAGCGCTTGTTGAACTTTTTCTTCAGACTGTGAATCCAAGCTAGCTGTTGCCTCATCCAACATCAATATCTTCGGATCACGTAAGAACGCACGGGCGATGGCAATTCGTTGCTTTTGTCCACCGGAAAGTTTGACTCCTCGCTCTCCAATTTATGTGGCTAGTTGTTCAGGGAAGTCTTTGACAAACTGATCTGCATACGCTAATTCGATCCCATGCCATAATTCATCATCAGTCAACTCGTGGTTCAGTCCATACTGTAAATTATCTTTAATCGTGCCCGCAAAAACGGCGCTATCTTGAGACACAAAGCCAATTTGTGAACGCCAATTAGCAATATCAATTTGTGAAATATCTTGGTCGCCGATTTTAATTTGACCGGCACTGGGATTGTAGAACCGCTCTAGCATCGCAAAGATGGTCGATTTTCCACCTCCACTAGGTCCAGCAAATGCAATCACAGTATTCGGCGCTGCTTTAAAGGAAACTTCGTGCAAAATACTGTTTTCACCATCATAACTAAAAGTTAGGTTGTCGGCCGTAATCGTTTTGCCAGTTACGTCCAAAGTTGCGTCAGCGTTGGTATTCGATTCTACTGGCGTATCTAACATCTCTTGAATCCGTTCAGTCGCCCCCATTGCTTTCGTCACTTGGGCAAAAAAGGGCGCAAATGTGGCCACCGGTGCAATAATATTAAACAAATAAATCAGGAAGGCGACTAAATCACCACTAGTTAATGTACCGGCTTGCACACGAACAGCGCCGTATCCCAAAACCCCAACAAACAATACCAACATCGCTGTCATCATGATTGGTTACAGAACTGCTTCGACTTTGGCATCTTTAATTCCTAATTTGAAAATACTATCAATTAGTTTTCGACCGCTAGTGCGTTCGTATTGTTCACCATTACTCGATTTAATTAACCGAATCTCAGAAAGCTTTTCCCTCACATCGGCATTGAATCCATCTGTAGCCTTTTGTAACTGCCGTCCGATTCGAGACATAACCCTACCGACCGGGAACATGATTAAGGCAAAAATGGTAACCGCACTAAACATAATGGCCGCCATCTTCCAGTCCATTAATACCAAAATCACCATTGATCCGACTAACTGGATGGAGCCAGTGATAAAACTAGGAAATTGCGAGGTGACTAAATCCTTAATCACGCTCGTATCATTAACTACTCGGGAACTACTCTCACCAGATTTATGATCATCGAAATAACCAACTGGTAACCGCAACAAATGGGCCCACAACTTTTCACGTAAAGTTTTAACCGCCGTTTCTCCGACGTATCGTAGAAGAAAACCTCCAATAGTACCAAATCCGAGTTGGGCAGCAAATGCCAAAACTAAAATAACAATCATACCTGTATTGATATGCGATAAACCGCTTGAATTAACTAAGCTTTTGGTTAATTGTGGCACGATTAAACTGGCTCCAATGGTCACTAAACTCAACAACAATCCTAAAATAAATAATCATTTTTTAGGGTTAACACTATTAATTAACTTCAAAAAATCTCTTAACTTAAATGTACCTTTTGCTTTTGGTAAATCTTCAAATTCACGATTCATAATCTAATCCTATGCTTCTGGTAGTCCTCACCAGACGTTCTTTCTTAATTATCTATCTCGACGATCATTTTCTTCATGCATTCGTTGGTGAAAATCTCTAAACCGTTTCTCAAAGACATCTTGAAACCCGTGTCGAGACATTTTATGTGGCATTTCACCGTTTTTAAACCATTCTTCACGCATTTCTTGCATGGCCTTCAGTCGATCCATTGGATCAACAAATTTAGCCGAATTGGCTCGAAATTCTGGTGACCATCCCGCTATGATACGACCAATAGTTTCACCTAATTGAACTTTCTGTTGATCATCTAAACCAGCCCAAAAAGCATCACTGGAGCTTAAACTAGCGAGTTGTTTTAAATCTTCAGCTTTGATCCGTCCCTGTTCGGTCAATTGAATATGCTTCACTCGCTTATCTTGTTCATCTTCAACACGGACAATATCCCGATTGGTTTCCATTTTCTTTAGTAGCTCCGCTAATGAACTTGGCCTCAAATCCAATATCTCCGCTAAATAACTTTGGGTTAAATCACTTTCCTCAAGAACGACGACTAGCACCCGGTCTTGTCCGGTTAATTTTTGATTTTTTTGACTCATAAACACTGAACTAGCGGTCCCAATAAACCTTAACTGTTTCATCAAATCATCTGAAAGAGATGACATAAAATCACTTCCTAAATTATTTTAGTTCGGTACCGAACTTTATTACGAATTGAATTCTAGTTCGGTACCGAACTATTTGTCAACGATTTTTATCAAAATAAATTTTATTTCGCTTTTTAGACCGCCTTTAGCTATAATATGACAAGGAGGAAGGTGAAATAATGATTGTTCTCGGTTCAATCGTCAATGCCGTTGCAGTCATGGTCGGCGGTAGCATTGGCGTTGTCTTTAAAAAGGGGATTCCAGAGCGTGTCAAAACGATTATGATGCAAAGTATTGGCGTGTGCGTCTTATATGTCGGAATTTCTGGCTCTTTAAAGGGTCACAATACAATTTACATAGTCATTTCAATGGTTATCGGTGCTATTATTGGTGAGCTCATTGATTTTGACAAGCACTTCAACTACATAGGTAAGAAAGCTCAAAATTTATTTAAAGTCGGTCCCAACTCGTCTTTTGCAGAAGGATTTGTAACCTCATCCCTTTTCATTTGTGTTGGTGCGATGGCGATTGTCGGTTCGTTACAAAGCGGACTGACCGGATCAAATTCAACTCTAATGACCAAATCAGTCATTGATGGCATTTTTTGCCTCATCATGGCGTCCACTTTGGGCCTCGGAGTTGCGTTCGCTGGTGTGACGGTGTTTATCTACGAAGCAGCTATTACACTTTTAGCTCATCAGATTGCCGGTTTTTTCACGAGTGTTGTTATCGATGAGGTGACCTGCGTTGGTTCGTTGTTGATTCTAATCATCGGACTAAATATGTTAAAACTGACTAATATCAAAGTCGCTAATTTACTTTTAGCCCCTTTTATTCCAATATTCTTATATCAGTTTTTTAGTTAAAAATTCACAAATACTTTGTTTATTTAAGTATTTGTGAATTTTTGCACTTTTTTATTGCTTTCAGTTTTAGTATCTCCGCAATCGTGTTAATATATGTATTGTAACCAGTTACTAATTTTTGAAGGAGAGTGTCAAATGTCTAACAAACAAGCACAAATTGGCGTTGTCGGTCTTGCCGTTATGGGTAAGAACCTTGCTTTAAATATTGAAAGTCGCGGTTTTACAGTCGGTGTTTATAACCGTTCTCGTTCAAAAACAGATGATATGATGAAAGATCATTCAGAAAAGAATCTTGTTCCTAGCTACACAGTTCAAGAATTCGTCGATTCACTTGAAAAACCTCGTCGTATTTTGATGATGGTTAAAGCTGGTGGACCTACTGATGCTGTCATTGATGAATTATTGCCTCTTCTTGACGAACATGACGTCTTGATTGATGGTGGTAACACAAACTTCCACGATACGATTGCTCGTAACAAGAAGCTTGATGAATCTGGAATTAACTTTATTGGTATGGGTGTATCTGGTGGTGAATTGGGTGCCTTACAAGGTCCTTCACTAATGCCAGGTGGCCAAAAAGAAGCTTATGATTTAGTTGAACCAATCTTGACACAAATTGCTGCCAAAGCTAAAGATGGCAAGCCTTGTGTTACTTATATTGGTGCTAATGGTGCCGGTCACTATGTAAAAATGGTGCATAACGGTATCGAATATGGTGATGAACAATTAATTGATGAAAGTTTTGATATTCTTCGTCGTGTCGGTGGAGTTTCAGTTGATGAATTAGCTGATATCTTCAAAGAATGGAACGAAGGCGAACTTGAAAGTTACTTGATTGAAATTACTGCTGATATCCTTACTCGTAAAGATGATATTGGTGATGACAAGAACTTACCAATCGTTGATGCTATCTTGGACCGTGGTGCTAACAAAGGTACTGGTAAATGGTCTTCAGAAGATGCATTAGCTATCGGTGTTCCTCAATCAGTTATTACTGAATCAGTTTATGCTCGTTACATCTCAATGATGAAAGACGAACGTGTTGCTGCAAGTAAAGAACTTGTTGGACCAACTTCAAAACCTGATTTTGACAAAAAAGAATTGATTGAAAAAGTTCGTCAAGCTCTCTTCTTTGGTAAAATCATGAGTTACGCTCAAGGTTTCGAACAATTACGTTTTGCTTCAGAAGAATACGATTGGAACCTTCACTTTGGTGAATTAGCTCAAATCTGGCGCGAAGGCTGTATCATTCGTGCACAATTCCTCCAAAGCATCACTGATGCCTTTGACAAGGATCCTAAGTTGACTAACCTCTTATTAGACAGCTACTTCAAAGATATTGCTGCTCGTTACCAAGATTCAATTCGTGACGTAGTTGCACTTGCCGTTCAATCAGGTGTTCCAGTTCCTAGTCTTAGTGCTGCTGTTACTTACTACGATTCATATCGTTCAGAAGTGTTACCTGCTAACCTTCTTCAAGCTCAACGTGATTACTTCGGTGCTCACACATACGAACGTACTGACCGTCCTGGTAACTTCCACTACACATGGTACGAAGAACAATAAAAATTCATTTGCAATCCTAAAAGCAATCCACTTGGATTGCTTTTTTTGGTACCTCAAAGCCTGAAAGCATGATAAAATAAGCTTGAGTTTATAAAAAATATTGGGGGAGTATTTTATGAAAAAATTTATTGTCGGTATCATCGCATTTTTAAGTGTCATGACACTCAGCCTTG
Organism: Paucilactobacillus nenjiangensis; assembly: GCF_005405445.1. GTDB lineage: Bacteria > Bacillota > Bacilli > Lactobacillales > Lactobacillaceae > Paucilactobacillus > Paucilactobacillus nenjiangensis. The sequence goes on along the minus strand of NZ_BJEB01000022.1, from coordinate 5,817 downwards.
TTACAAACATTTCGTCAGTTAACGCTAGTCCAAAGGTAACAACCAAAAGTAATTACGTGCTGTATCAGGATGGAAAAACAAAATTAAAATGGAGTTATGACAAAATCGCTGTCATGGAAATGTCAAATTCAACTCAAGAAATCAGCACCCTTCCTTGGGAAACAAACAGTCTTGGCACAACCAGTCAATTAAAAGAAATAAACATGAAAAAGCCATAAGTACTTGATCCTGATCCATGGGCCAGCAACAATAAAACTGGTTATCAAGCCGGCTTAGTTCAACTCACTGCAGGTACTCGGTCCCAACAGTATTATGTCAAGGTCAATGGAGATAACGTGACCCTCTTGATTCAATACGCCCAAAATGACGCAGTGCCTAAAACAATGCCACTCTCTGATTTAGTCAACAATTTCTATTCCACTTCAGAACAAAAACAAAACATTAATTCAATCACAAATAAGATTGTCAAAAAATCAACTAGCAAGTTGCGGCAAGTAAGTTACGTTGAAGCTTCAACACTCTTGCAAAAAGCCGGTATTACAAATGTTAATTTTGCAAACAGTATTGAACCGCCTGCTACTGGTAGTGAAACCAAGAATGCCGGTTATAAAATGGTTGTCACCAATGATAATACTTACACGTTGACTCCAAAGAAAAACAACCAAGTAAAAATCGTTGCCAAGACTGGAACTCCATTTACTGGTAACAAACAAGTCGTTACAATTGATCGTTAATTTAACATACAAAATGGCCTCCCAACTTGAACAGTTGGGAGGCCACTATTAATTTATAGATTAAGTTATATTAGGTTATCAATAGTCAATTTAGACAAGCATTTCAGTATCACTGTCAACTTGCATATGACGATATTGATGATCACCAATCATGATTTTACTTTCTTCCACGAATCCTAATCTACGATACAGTTTCTCTGCTTTCGGATTGGCCAAATCCACGTTTAATCCTAACGTGTCATATTCCAAATCATTAGCATGAGCGGCCATTTCATCAATCAACTTCGTCGCAACTCCATATCCACGATAATTTTCATCAACTGCGAGTGAATCCAAATAGAATTCATCCTCAGCCGCTTCCTGGTCCGTGAATAAGTCAGCGTCTTTGATTGACGGAATCTTCTGTGCAACATCTAAGAAAACACGATTTACTGCGTCCTCATTAGTATTTGGATAGCCAAAAGCTACCCCAATTACATTGTCATTTTCAACCGCCACCAATGTTGTGGCCACAATATCTAAGATAGAACGGTGTTTAAAAGATTGCTGGATGAGCCGTTGCGGGTCCTCATCTGGAATAGATTCAAATTCTTCTAATTCCATTTCGTCATAAATCATGGACAACAACGGCACGATCTGTTCAGCATCATCCGGTTCGGCATTTCTGATTAAAATAAATATCCCTCCTAATATACAAACCATTTTCCATGATATGCACAAAAAAAGCAAGTAACTAGTTCGGCGAAACGCCTTCGTTACTTGCTAAATACTTTATTCTTCAGTATCCATCGGTGTCCGAACAACCAAAACATCGGCTGCCGCATTACGATTAACAAACGAAGTAACTGAACCCATCAATGCTCTTTGAACAGTTGAAAGCCCACTAGCTCCCATCATAATTAAATCGACTTGATGATCTTGTGGAAAGTCATATGAAATAACAGTTTTCGGATTGCCTAATCGAATATGAATATCGACATCCGTAAAGCTATCAGTGGTGCGTAAGTGATCGACCAATGATCCAAGATAATCTTTAGCTTCACCAACCAATTGATATGTGATACTTCCATCTGACATTCCCGCATAGTTATACGTTACTGAACGAGTATCCAACACATTGAGTAAATCAATATGTGCATGATTCCGTTTTGCAACAGCAACAGCCTTTTCCAAAGCCAACTTTGCATTTTTCGAACCGTCCATTGGAACTAAGATATTCTGATAAACTTGATCCATAATAACTCATCCCTTCACAACTAACTTTAGTATGTTCATTGTAACATTTTTCACGCAATTACAATAATTATATCCTGAGTTATTTTACAATTCATTGATAGCATCATGAATTGATTGTGAACCTTCAATCACATTAAAGACAATCTGACTTGATCTGGAATTATGCAATGTTTCTACAATCACAGATGCAACGTCAGTGCGCGCAATTTTGCCAGCATCCCCTTCACCAATCGAGACTGCCACCTTGCCAGTGCCCTCATCATTGGTCAAGGCTCCAGGACGAATAATTGTATAGTTTAACTCTGTATCATTTTTAAGCCATTCATCGGCATAATACTTGGCCACATAATATGGACGCATGCCGTCTGACCACTTCTCAGGATTTTCAGCATACAGTGCACTAACTAACACAAAACGCTTAACTCCGGCCAGTTCGGCTGCTTTCATACTCTTTACAGCGCCATCCAAATCAATCAATAGCGTTTTATCTGAGCCAGTGCTGCCTCCGGAACCTGCTGCAAAGACAACCGCATCGATACCAACCATTGACTTGGCTAAAGTTTCAAATGGATCTTCCAAGTTAAAAGCAATGGGTGTAATTTTACTAGCGGCGGCAATTTGTGATGTATCTCGCACTGCAGCAAGGACTTCATCATTTTCATTAGCGAGCTTTTGAATTAAAATTTGGCCGATTTGACCGTGTGATCCGATTACTAATGTTTTCATATCATTCACCTCGTGGTTCGATTATAAAGCTTAGTGTACTTGATGTGAAATATTACTTCTTAGTGTTCTCGTTAGCTGCTCGGCCAGCAAAATATGTCTCTTCTTTAGAGATGACTTGCGTCGAGAAATCATCAATAAACTGCAACACGTCTGACAATCTGTTAGCACCGAAAATCTTGATCCAGTCATGGGCACGATCCAAGCCGGCTTCCAGTAATTTTCCTTCTACTTCGTCGCCTTCTGTAGTTAATTGTAAAATTTTACGACGACGATCATTACTATCAAATTGTTGTACGACAAAACCTTTATCCATTAAACTACCGATTTGTCGTGAAATTGCTGACCGTGAAACACGGTGACGTGATGCAATATCCATCAGCGTCAAATCTGACGTTGACTCCTTAATTTCGTGCATAATCAAATATTGATCAAACGAAATTTTATACTCGCTCGCTGGTGCTGAAATAAAGTCTTGTAGATACTTTAATGAAAATAAGTATGACTTGATAAATGCATCAAAATACTTTTTTTCTTCATTATATTTCTTTGTTTCACTCATAATTCTTCCTCCTCAAAATAGTACTGCTTAAATACCTTGCCTCTATTTTGCCTAAAATGATTGCAATAATCAACCTTTTTGGATATTTATTGTCCATAATACGACGTATTTGTAGAATTGTCTCGAAACTTAAGATTATTAATGGCTGCACATTGACAAGTGTTTTATTTTAGCTTAAAATTCATTCAATCTTAATGAAAAACGACTTAATAAAATTAACCCAATTTGGAGGCCTTACATATTGAAACCTAGAATTGCGCTACCAGCTGATACATTTACAGAAGCTACCAATATTATTAACGAACGTAACGCTGCCTTTGCACCCGATCCCGCAATTCAAGCCGTCACTAAATCTGGTGGAATTCCCGTGATTTTACCATCGATTAAAGCGGCTGACGCCTCGGCCTATCTGGACTTATTCGATGGCTTATTATTACTGGGCGGTTTTGACGTGGATCCAACGTTTTATAATGAAGAACCACATTATGATTTAGGCACCACTTTCCGCAAACGCGATTTATTTGAAATTACTTTAATCAAAGCGGCGGTCGAGGCTGGTAAACCAGTTTTCGGGATTTGCCGTGGCTTACAAGTATTGAACGTGGCATTAGGTGGCACGCTTTATCAGGATTTATCTGAAAATCCTCAAGCCAAACTCAAGCATAGTCAATTGGCGCCAGGTAATTTACCATCGCATCATATTAACGTGAAAAACGATACCCTATTACATTCATTAATCCAGGAACGGAGTTATGTTAATTCACGTCACCATCAGGCAATTCATCATCTAGCTCCTGGACTACACGTTGTGGCGCAAGCCGATGACGGCGTGATTGAAGCTGTTGAATCCAAAGACTCTAACCAAATTTTAGGGGTGCAATGGCATCCAGAAAATATGTTCAAGCATAACGAGGAATCACAAGCACTATTTGCCGATTTCATTGAAAGAAGCATTGCTGTTCAAAAGTAATGCATGGAACTGGTAATCATTTATTTTAGGCATAAGAGGGAGAGTGTACAATCATGGACCAAATCGATCGTAGAATTATTAGCATCTTACAAAAGAACGCGCGCACATCGTTAAAGACATTGTCCGAAAGCTGTTTTATTTCGTCACCAGCCATTGCTGCTCGAATCACTCGTCTAGAAAAAAGCGGAGTCATTGCAAATTATCAGACAACTGTTGATTATCAAAAACTCGATTATCATGTTAAAGCTTTCATTTGGGTCCAGTTAAATCCTAACCAGAAAAAAGAATTTTATCCCTACGTGGCCTCGATCCCCAATATTTTAGAATGTAATTGTGTCACTGGTGATTATTCGGAACTACTCGAAGTGGTCTTTGAAAGTACCGAAGCACTTGATAGCTTCGTCAATGACCTCCAACAATTTGGTAAAACAAGTACCCAAATTGTTTTCTCAACTAGTGTAGAACGTCGCGGTTTAGATTTAGACGCGGAAGTCGAAGCTCAATAATGACTTGAAAACATATGAAAACTTTTCATATGTTTTTTTATTTGGCTATTTACAATAGTAATCTGGTTCTGTATAGTTAAATAGTAATTGTTACTATTTAGAAACTGAAAGGATCCAATTCATGTCTATTCATAAATCTTTTTTTATTCCCATCTTAGCTATTTTTGCTCTCAGTTTAGTTTTAACCGGTTGTTCAAATTCAACCAAATCATCCAGTAACAAAATTTCAATTGTTGCTAGCACCAATTTTTATGGCGAAGTTGCCAAAAAAGTGGTCGGTGACAAAGGAACCGTCACCTCAGTCATCAAAAACTCTGCCACGGATCCCCACGATTATGAAGCGACCACTGCCACCGCAAAAAAAGTTAGTAAAGCCAACTTCATCATTGCTAATGGCCTCGGCTACGATTCATGGCTGTCAAAATTAGCCAAAAATTCTGACGGAAAGCTAATTAGTGTTGGTGAAGATGTCATGAATCTTAAATCCGGCGACAATCCACATATCTGGTACAACCCAACCATGATGGCCAAATTAGCCAATCAATTAGCGGCTGATTTAGGAAAGAAATATCCCAAAAATAAAGCTTATTTTGAAGCAAATGCCCAGAAATACATTAAGTCTTTACAACCAATTCAAGATAAAATCGACGCTATCAAGGCTACCAACACTAGTAACACTTCTGTTTACGTCAGTGAACCAGTCTTCGACTATGCTTTGTCTGCTCTAGGCTACAACGTCACCAACAAAGATTTTGAGAACGCCATCGAAAAAGACGCCGATCCTTCACCAAAATCGATTAAAGCTATGCAGGCTGGAATAAAGAATAAATCAATTCGCTTCTTTGTAGATAACAAACAAGTTTCCAGCAATACCGTTTCTAACATGACTAAATTGGCCAAGCAAAACAATATCCCTGTATTAAAGGTCACCGAAACTATCCCCAATGGCATGACCTATAAAGAATGGATGCTGTCACAATACAATGATTTAGAAAAATTACTTAAATAGAATCGAGTAGGAGGCAGTTGATTAGTTCAGCTACCGACCTCTCACACCACCGTACGTACGGTTCCGTATACGGCGGT
>NZ_BJEB01000021.1 GCF_005405445.1 Paucilactobacillus nenjiangensis | reverse complement strand
AAATTATACATTTTTTTCAAATTTATGGGTACTTTTGTTTTAGTGCGCCGTAAATTTATTTTGTTTCATATAAAAACAGCACAATTACAAAATGTAATTGCCCTGTTCATTCAAATCGAATTAATCACCGCAGTGGTTCGAATTCAATCAGGCACTAACCACTACTTATCGTGGTCGTCTTCCTCATCATCATCGTCGCCATCACCATAATCGTCTTCGTCATCATCTTCATCATCGTCATCAGACAATTCAGCAAGTTGACCTTCAATTCCATCATCAGGAATATCGGCATCTTCGTCGACGTTTTCTGTATCATCATCGTCGTCAAAGTCGTCTGCACTATCGTCGTCATCGTCTTCGTCGTCATCACCCAAATCTTGATCTTCTGGGTCATCATCGTCGTAATCGATCACGTCATCATCGTCACCAGCATCGACAAGGAACGCATTAACCTTCTTGCGCTTCTTACGTTTTGGTTGACCGTCGTCTTCTTCATGAATGGTTGCTTCATCAATTGATTCAAATGGGTACCACGCACGTAGTCCCCATGTATTTTCACCAAGGGAAATAAAACTACCATCGACATTTAAGTCCGTGTAGAATTGTGACAACCGTTCACGGACTTCCTCATCACTCTTACCTAAATATTGTTGAACTTCATTTGCAAGATCAACAAAAGCCATTGCGTCGCCATGATTTGCTAAAATGGCGTGCGCAACCTCAATCATTGAAAGTTCTGATCTGTCTTGGCCTTCAAATGCTTTTAATTCCAAACTGGTGCACATCCCTTCGAAAAGTCTAAACTACATAATACAACGTTAGCTAAAAAATTGCAATCTTATTTGGTACTTACCCAGTGTATTATCCGCCGATTTCAGCTCATAATCAACCCATAGCTTGCCATTATTTGTATTCTCATCAAAATTCAAAACCATTTTTTTCGTTTCGACAAATAATTGCATCATGCCATAAGCACTTTGATAATGAGTTTCCATGGATTGCCCCAAACGAAATTCAAAATGAGCTCGATTTTCACTGTGACGCGTCAATACAACAGAGCCATCGGCAGCAAATTTAAAAGTGACTGGTGTTTTGATGTCATCCTGAACTTCGACATACCGTAAATAATGAGCATCCCCGACCTGGACGATTTGTCCCGGTTCGTTAAATTCAAATTCTTCGCGGCCTTCAGGCTGAACAATTGTGGTTTTTAATTGAACTTGCACGTTATTTGTTTGATTAATTGTCTTCACCTTCATTTTTAATTCAATTAATTATATCTGAAAACGGCCCCAAATCAAATAGTTACTCGTTATTTTGATGTTTTTAACTACTTAGTTAGGTATAATGGTAGATAAATACGGTTACATTTAAAAAAGGTGATTTTAAAAATGAAGCTCCATAGTCAGTTCGATTCAATTTCAATTGTTGATCAAAAACTTAAACCAGCCCAAAACTTGGACTCATTTGCGTATACCAATGCGCTCCTAGCCAAATTATCCGAAACTCCAATTCTACATTTTTGGATGTTGCAAGATACTCTCATTTTAGGTATGACAGATCAACGCCTGCCCCATCTTAACGATGCATTGAACTTGCTCACACAAAATCAATATCATTACTTTGTGAGAAATTCGGGAGGCTTATCGGTCATTAGTGACGACGGCGTGTTAAATATATCTTTGTTTATCCCAGCAAGCTTGCCACTCACCGTGGACGAGGCATATGCCGAAATGGCAGAATTAGTGCAATCAGCCTTTCCAGAATTAACTATTTCCACTGGTGAAATTGTGCACTCGTATTGTCCTGGTAAATTTGATTTAAGTGTCAATGGGCAAAAAATTGGAGGCATTTCGCAGCGACGCAATAAAAACGGCTCTGTCATTATGCTTTATCTCAGCATCAATGGTAACCAACCTGCGCGCGGACAATTAGTGGCTAATTTTTATCGCGCTGGAATTCAAACTGACGAAAATAAATGGAATTTCCCGTATGTCTGGCCTGATTCAATGGTTAACTTAGCTGACTTAGTTGCTAACCTATCAATTGGTGAAACCAAGCAACGGGTGCTAAACGTGTTCACCCAATATCAACGCTCAATCTTTGATGAAACAGCAGATTTTAACGAAGAAGTTGCGGTTCAGCGAGAATCGATGCAACATCGACAAACTAAATTAGAGAGCAGGCGGCCTATTTGAGTTTCAATGACGAACGATTAGAAAAAGAAAAGGTTTTCCGAGATCCGGTCTACAAATATATTTACATTGAAAATCAGATTATTATTGATTTGATTAACACACCAGAATTCCAGCGGTTGCGCCGCGTTAAACAACTTGGAACTGCCTCATTAGTTTTCCACGGGGCAGAACATTCTCGTTTTGGTCATTGCTTAGGTGTTTATGAAATCACCCGCCGGATTTGTAATTACTTCCAACGAAACTATTCATCGACTTCGCCGGAAGACGGACTATGGAATGACGAGGAACGCGGTGTGGCCTTATGTGCCGCTTTATTACACGATATTGGCCATGGCCCATACTCGCACACCTTTGAGCATATCTTTCATACCAATCATGAAGAAATCACCACTAAAATTATTACTTCGAGTGATTCCAACATCAATAAAATTTTAAAACGAGTTTCAGACGATTTTCCTAAACAGGTGGCCAGCGTGATTGACCATTCCTATCCAAATAAGCAAGTCGTGCAAATGATTTCAAGCCAAATTGATGCCGACCGAATGGATTATCTACAGCGCGACTCATATTACACGGGCACTAGCTACGGTAATTTCGATTTGGAACGGGTTTTACGAGTGATTCGCCCATACAAAGATGGGATTACTTTTGAAATTTCGGGCATGCATGCCGTTGAAGATTACATTTTGAGCCGGTTACAAATGTATTTACAGATTTATTTTCATCCTGCCTCACGGTCGATGGAAGAAATTTTAGACCATATGTTGGAACGAGCGCATAATCTTTATTCCAGCAATCAAGATGAGAGCTCGTTTGCATCAAAAATGTTAATGCCATTTTTTAATAATTCGTTTACCCTAAAGGAATACTTGGCCCTAGACGACGGCGTGTTAAATACCATTTTTGCCCAATGGCGTGATTATCCCGATGACATTTTGTCTGACTTAGCTAATCGCTTTCTTGATCGTAAGCCTCTCAAATCAGTGTCGTACGATGATACCACTAAAAACCTATTACCTAAGTTACGCGAATTAATTCAAACTGCCGGTTTTAACAGTGAATATTATACGGCCACGAATGACAGTTATAACTTGCCCTACGATACTTATGATCCACAAGAAGCCAATTCAAAAACTCAAATTGAATTGATGCAACCCAATGGTGAATTAGTCGAGCTATCAGAAGTCAGCACCCTAGTGGCATCGATTTCCGGTAAAATTGTCGGTAATCAAAAATTCTTCTTTCCAAAAGAAATGTTGTCCGCCGACCAAAACATTGAAATTTTCCAACCGATTTACGAAGAATTTCAGTCATACATTAACAACGACGAAATAATTAACCCATAAGACTAAAGGAGATCATTATGACCATCAAACTAGTAGCAATTGACATCGACGGAACCCTTGTCACAGACGATAAACAGCTCACTACCGAAACGATTGAAGCCATCAATCAGGCCACAGAACAAGGTGTTAAAGTAGTGCTGTGTACCGGCCGACCATTAAACGGTGTCCAAGATTATTTAAAAAAATTAGGCCTTGATAACCAAGCAGAAAGTTATGTGATTACTTTTAACGGTTCATTAGTCCAAAACACCAATGGCGACATCATCGTGCGCCACACCGTTTCATTTAACGACTATTTAGACATGGAACTGTTAGCACGTAAGATTGGATTACATTTCCATGCTGAAACTGACCAATTCATCTATACTGCCAACCGAGATATCAGCCCCTATTCAATCGCTGAATCATTCTTAGTTCGGACGCCCATCAAGTACCGAACTGTTGAAGAGATGACGCCAGCGTTGTCAATTTCAAAAGGCATGATTATTGATGATCCAGAATTAATCAGTAAAGCATTGGATGAAAAAGCGGTGCCCGCAGATTTCTTTAACCGGTTTTATATTGTTCGTAGCGAACCTTACTTCCTAGAATTAATGAACAAGGATGCTAGTAAGGGCAATGCGATTCGCGACTTAGCGGCTCAACTAGACATTAAGCAAGAAGAAATTATGGCCCTTGGAGATCAAGAAAATGATTTAACCATGATTGATTATGCCGGTCTAGGAGTTGCCATGGGTAACGCCATTGACGAAGTGAAAGAACACGCTGACCAAATGACTCTCACGAATCAAGAAAATGGAGTCGCTGCAGCCATTAATCAATACGTCCTAAATAAATAAGCCATTCAAAAATGCCCCCGAAAAATTTCGGAGGCATTTTAATTACTGCAAAAACTGATTATTTACTAGCGTTAGCTTTAGCCATCGCTGCTTGACCAAGTAAATTCAAGTAATTGAATGGACGGTCAAATTGTGGTTGAAATAACATATCGACAAAGGCTAAAAAGTCGATTGTATTTTCGTTTTGGATACAAACTGAAATTAAGTTCGCAGACTGTGAAACGTCATACTTACTCATTAATTGAGCCCCTAAGATTTTACGATTAGTTTTATCCCACACCAGCGTCATTAAAACTGGCGTTGTGGTTGGCATAAATTCTGGACGGTAATTATCTTCAATAGTGACAGATTCAGCGTCAAAGCCTTCATTTTGCGCATGTTCTAACGTCATGCCAGCGGCCACCATAGTGTTGCCGTACAATTTCAAGCCAGAAGCTGATTGAGTTCCCATATATTTAACAGTTGGTTTGAAGATATTCATCCCAGCTAACGTTCCTTGGCGCACAGCATTTGTGGCCAATGGAATATAGGCATCACGACCGGTTGGGTTATAATGAACTGCCACAGAATCACCAGCACCATAAATATCTGGATTGGAAGTTTGCATATAGTCATTCGTTTTAATTGAACCATCTGCATTCATTTCGACGATTCCTTTAAGTAAATCAGTATTAGGTCGGAACCCGATACACAAAACAGCTAGATCAGCTTCATAATCTCCACCGTCAGTAGTAACTACCACGCCATCACCAGTGTCAGTAAATTTATCCACTTTTTGATTTAAGGCTAATTTAACGCCACTATCTTGAAATTCTTTTGATAAACGGTCAGTATATTCAGCATCAAAGTATTTACTTAGCATTCTTGGTAAACCATCAACCAGGGTAACTTCGTGTCCCTTTTTGTTATATGATTCAACTAATTCAACGCCAATATATCCTCCACCAATCACGACAATCCGTTTACCGGCTTGTGCATCTTGGAACAACTTCTTAGCATGATCATAGTTCTTACATAGGTAAACGTGCTTGCTATCAATACCTTCAATTGGTGGTATCACAGGCCATGAACCAGTGGTCACGATTAATTTATCATAACTATCGGTGTTAGTTTCTCCAGTCACTAAATTAGTGACGCTAACTTCTTTTTTATCGGCATCAATGTTAGTTACGTCATGTTGCATTTTAACGTTTGCACCTAACTTGGCCAGCGTTTCTGGGCTTGAGTAAAATAGTCCTTGTGGATCTTTAACTTCTCCGCCTAAATACAGCGCGATTCCACAAGATAAAAATGAAATGTTGTCATTACGCTCATAAACGGTCACTTGCGTATCAGGATCCGTGGCATAAATTTGATTAACAGCGGCGGTTCCTGCGTGCGTACATCCAATAACAATAACTTTCATAGTAAATCCTTCCATGAATCAGATTTTGTGAAAACTTTTACAAACCAATGTTAACACAATTTCACTATCAAAAAAATAAGTAATTCAATATTTTATTTATCACTTAATAAGACACCATTGCCTATCAGCATTGCAGAAGTTTCAACTTTCAAAATTTAATAAGTTATTGATTGCCATCAATTATTTATCAGATAATAAACACAGCGACACAAAAATACACCTGAATGGTGTATTTTTAAATTTATCTTAATATTTAGCCGTATAAGTGTTGGTTGAAGCATTGTAATCAAAGATACCAACTAAATTTTGAACTTGTGAATCGCCATCAGTGGCACGTACTTCAATAGTATAATCTGAGCCACTTTGATCAGTTACCATGAATGAATAATTACTTGAGCCATAGTAACCTGCGGCTTTGGCAAAGTTACCAATAATGGTATTTTGATCAGTTGGGGTAGTGGTAGCAGTGCTTGAGGTATTAGTATTATTGTTTTGTGTGGTGGTTGCCGGAGCTTGTGAGCTAGCTGCTTGGCTCGTAGTGCTTTGACTTGGGGTAGTCACTGCACTATTGCTGCTGGTACTACTGTTTGAACTGACAGCTGCAGCTTTGGTAGCAGAACTAGTGCTTTCTTTAGCACTGTCTTTTTTAGCTTTGACTGAGCTACTGATACGAGTATTTGAGCTTGAGTTGTCGGAGGAACTTTTAACCGAACTGTTAGTGCCACATCCTGCTAAAGATAATGTTAGTACTAAACCACCAATCGTAAGTCCTAATTTTTTAATAATCATTGTTGTTTTCATAATCACGTTCCTCCTCCATCTATTTATGTGTTAATTATAACATTAATGTAACAAAAAAAACGCAGAATCGAAATATTTATGTAATCTTAATGTAATATTTCGTTTCTACGTTTTTTATTAAGTTGTTTACCAAGCTTGGTCCATATCAAAGCGTTTTTTGAATAATGGACTTACTGGTTTGTTTTCATTAATTCGTTTAATAGCAGCTCCTAGCAATGGTCCAACAGAGACTTGAACGAGCTTATCAATCTGTTTTTCCTTTGGTAGGTTAATGGAGTCTGTGACCACGACTTCTTTAATTGGTGAATTTTCTAGGCGTTCAATTGCTGGACCAGATAATACTGGATGGGTACAAGAAGCATAAACTTCTTCAGCTCCTTGGTCCATCAGTGCTTGAGCACCCAAAGAAATGGTTCCGGCTGTATCAATCATGTCATCAATCAAGATACATTTCTTACCCTTAACATCCCCGATAATATTCATAATTTCGGCCACATTGGGCTTAGTCCGTCGCTTATCGATAATGGCAATTGGTGCCCCTAAGAATTCAGCTAACGCACGTGCCCGGCTCACTCCACCATGATCAGGTGAAACGACAACCGCGTTTTCAGCCACGCCATTTTTAATAAAGTAGTCGGCTAACAATGGTGCGCCCATCATATGATCCAATGGAATATCAAAGAATCCCTGAATTTGAGCCGCATGCAAATCAAGGGCCACCACGCGATCAACCCCAGCTTTTTCTAACATGTTAGCCACTAGTTTAGCGGTAATTGGTTCCCGCGAACGTGCTTTTCGATCTTGTCGTGCATACCCATAGTAAGGCATGACGATATTGATTGTGTTTGCACTTGCTCGCCGCAATGCATCAATCATGATGAGTAGTTCCATCAAATTGTCATTGACTGGCGCAGAAGTGGATTGCACAACATAGACATTATCACCACGAATACTTTCTTCAATGTTAATGCGAATTTCACCATCACTGAACTTGTCCACTGATAGTTTACCAAGCTCAACCCCGACCGTTTCAGCAATTTTTTCTGCTAACGGACGATTAGAATTAAGCGCGAAGACTTTCAACTTTGGATCGAAATATTGCTGTTCCATTTAATTATCCACCTTATTTAATCTCAAGTATCTATGATACGTATTTCAAGACAAAAATTCAAGCTTTACCAAGGTAGTTTTTTTGCATAATCAGGCTTATTGGTCTGACGAGCACGGGCAATTGCCATATCAAATTTATTGGTATCATCAGTAATGGTCGAGCCAGCTGCCACAAAGGAATCCTCTGCAATATTCACTGGCGCAATTAAATTACTATTACTACCGATAAATGCATGGTCGCCAATATTGGTATGGTGCTTTGAAGTACCATCATAATTAATAAAGACTACTCCACAACCAATATTAATGTTCTTACCCAGTGTCGCATCCCCAACATAAGTTAAGTGTCCCACCTTCGTTCCCTTATCAATAAATGATTTCTTCACTTCAACAAAGTTTCCGATGTGTACGTTTTCCCCAATTTCTGAAGCTGGTCTTAAATGAGAATATGGTCCGATATCGCTGCCAGTGTGCATTTCTGAATCTTCTAAAGTCGATGAGGTAATTTTCACTTCATCATGGATGATTGAGTTAATAATGTCTGAATGCGCACTAATATAACAATCCGTCCCGATGACCGTGTTGCCTTTGATGGTCACGCCACCTTCAATCACGGTATCTGACCCAATTTTAACATCACTATCGATATATGTCGTCTTTGGATCTAATAAAGTGACGCCTTCTTCCATCCAGTGGGTGTTAATTCGATTCCGCATAATTTCATTTGCTTTTGCCAATGCAATGCGATCATTCACACCCATTGATTCGTCAAAGTCGGCCATTCGGTAAGCAGCCACAATATCACCGCGCTTCTTTAAGATTCCAATCACGTCAGTCAAGTAATATTCACCTTGCGCATTGTCATTACTTAACAATTTCAATGCGTCAAACAAAGTTTTGTTGTCAAAGCAGTAGACACCGGTATTAATTTCATCAATGGCTTGTTCTTCTGGAGTGGCATCTTTTTGTTCGACAACTTTTTCGACAATCCCAATATCATTACGAACCAACCGGCCATATCCAGTTGGATCAGGCGCAATGGAAGTGAGGACAGTGGCTGAAGCTTTCTTCGCCGTATGATAGTCCACGAGTTTTTGCAATGTAGCCGCCTTAAACAAAGGCGTATCGCCGCTAATCACTAAAGTTTGACCATCTAAGTCACTCAACAAGTCGGCGGCCTGCATAACAGCATGGCCAGTTCCTAATTGTTGCTTTTGAACTGCATACTTAGTTCTCTCGCCCAATGCTTGTTCAACATTCTCGGCTCCAAAGCCCACCACCGTCACGATATTGTCCATATGGTTTGCTTCTAATTGAGTCAATACATGGTCAACCATTGCTTTACCAGCAACTTGATGCAGCACCTTGTAAAGTTTTGACTTCATTCGAGTACCTTTGCCAGCAGCTAGAATAATTGCGTTTTTCGTCTTCATTACCTATTTCTCCATTCCTGATCCAAATACTGTATTAATAAAATTACCAAATTCGGCTGAAATTGTTTGATTGTTCGGATTAACTGCATTGACTTTCACTAATGACGTGAAGTCATCTACCAAGCGATTACCACTAAATTCACCTTCAGCAAACACCGTCATACCAACTAAATGTGCTTCAAATTCATTAATTAACGACTTCATGCCGTTTAAGGTACCGCCGCCCTTCATAAAATCATCGACAACAAGCACATTGGCGCCTCGCTTCAAACTACGCCGTGACAGTTCCATTTTTTCAATCCGCGTCGAAGATCCAGAGACGTAATTAACACTAACCGTTGAACCTTCCGTAATATGTGAGTCATTTCGAACAATCACAAATGGAACATTCAAGAATGTGGCAACACTTTGCGCAATCGGAATTCCCTTCGTGGCAACTGTCATAACCGCATCCACTTCTTGATTTAAATATTGGGTGGCAATCAACCGACCCACCTGACGCAAGACATCTGGGCGACTGAGTAAATCAGACAAATACACATAGCCCCCAGGTAGCAAGCGGCTTTCATCGTTAACTTCATCAACGACCCGTTGTAAAAAGCTTTCCGCTTCTTCCTTAAGCATGTAGGGAATAAAGCGTGCCCCACCTGATGCTCCAGGTAAAGTTTCCAAAATTCCAGTCCCACGTTCTTGAAAGGTGCGTTTGATAATTCCTAAATCTTCACTGATAGAAGACTTAGCAGAGTCATATCGTTCGCCAAAAAATTTCAAGGATACTAGCGTACGGGGATGTTCTAAGAGGTATCTAGTCATATCTACCAAGCGATCGCTACGTCTGATTTTCATTTCAAATTCCCTTCTAAATCACGTTATTTTCATTAATATAATACCATAAACGTTCGTGTTTTAGGCATTATTAACTGGATAAGTTTTCTATTTGTAACAATTTAATGTAAATAGTCTCTAGGTATGATAATCAACCAGTTTTGTTTCGACAAAAAAAGATGAATCAGCAAACTCGGCACGTCGTTTGCTCACTCATCTATTCTAAATTATTAACTTCTTTTGTACCAAATTAACCCGATTAAATAAAAAATTACTTCGATTGTGGCAATAAAGAAACTGGTTGGCCAATTAGTTAAATACCCCAACGTAATTCCTAGCCAGGTGCCGGCAACAGCAAAACCAATCGATAACGCAATCATCGAACTGACGCTGTGGACAAAATAACGAGCACTCGCCGCTGGTAATGTCAGCAAGATGAAGATTAATAATGATCCCACAATTTGTGCGGCCACACTGACACTTAACGCCAGCATAATCAAAAAGACAATTGAGATAATGGCTCCGTTAATCCCATTGACTCGTGCCCCAACTGAATCAAACGAATCAAACTTCAATTGGCGATACATCAATAACGTGACCACAGCCACGACAATTGACAAAATCACGACTTGCCAAACTTCACTCAAGCTAATGCCAATGACGCTCCCAAATAGGATGCTAGTGGCCGAAGTGGCACTTTTATCAGACAGTGCGATAAATAATATACCTAACCCTAAAAACAGCGCTGACACGGCGCTAATAACATTTTCACGTCTAGCAGAACGCACTCCTAATTGTCCCACCATCGCAGAACTCAGCACGGTAAATAACAGCATTCCGTTCAATGCTGGCCAACCTATGAACAATCCAAACGCAGCTCCCGCGAAGCCAATTTCAGCAAGTGTATGGGTTAAAAACGACATTCCACGGGCAATGACAAAAACTCCCATCATGCCACAAATTATCGAGATAAATGTTCCCGCCACTAACGCGTGACGCATAAAATCAAAACTTAACATTAAACTTTCTCACTTTCCGAGATCACGAGTCTGTTAATTGGGCCCGTGGTGTATTCTTGTTGCTTGGTCATCAACAGATAACTGTCGGAATATCTTCTGGCCAGTGGTAAATCATGTGTAATAAAAATGACACTCGTTTGATTTTCTTTTTGAAATTTGACGACTAACTTTAACAGTTCTTGTTTCATTTCAACATCTAAACTGGCGGTGGATTCATCTAAAATTAATAACTTGGGCGAATTTAATAAAGCTTGCGCTAAATACGCACGCTGCTTTTCACCACCAGAAGCCTGCCCGAGTGGACGATTAGCAATTTTCATCAAATCTGTTTGTTTTAAAATTGAAGTAACCTTAGCTTTTTCATTTGGACTGAGCCAAGGTAATTTACTATCTCGTAAGTTTAAACTCACAAAATCACGGACCGTAATTGGATATTCTTCATCTAAATTACGTGACTGTGGTACATAACCGATGTTATGCGCAATTGAATTATCGGCAAAGTCAATCTTGCCCGCCCGTGGCTTGAGAATGCCTAATAAGCTTCTGACCAAGGTGGTTTTCCCGACCCCATTTTCACCGATAATTGATAAAAATTCCCCTTGGGCTAATTTAAAACTCAAATCTTTAATAATGTTAACTGGACCGTATGAGGCCGTTAAGTGACTCACTGTAAGTATATCGTTGATAATGTTGCCTCTTTCTCAAAAGCTAAATTGTAATGATTACCATTTAACTAGTTTACACAAACAAGTTACTTTACGCAACAACAAAAAAGAGACTTAATAAAGTCTCTAAATATTTTTGCCAACCGTATGAAATTTCAGTTGTTGGACTTGCGCACCAGGATTGCCCACAACCGTTGTATTTGATAATACATCATTAATTACAACGCTCCCAGCACCAATTTTGGCAAATGAGCCAATTTCGATATTGCCTAACAACATGGCGTTTGCGCCAATGAAGACGTGGTCATGCACTTGTGGATGACGTTTACCGTCAACCACTCTGCGAGAACCAAGTGTAACCCCATGTAAAATGGTGACATAATCTCCCACTACCGCGGTTTCACCAATCACCACTCCGGTCCCATGATCAATAAACACATGTTGGCCGATTTTAGCCCCCGGATGAATTTCGACCTGCGTCATTTGCTTGCCTAGATGCGCTACAAGGGCAGCCAGTAAATAGCGATGATGACGATAAAGCCAATGACTCACCCGGTAATAGGCTAAGGCGTGAAATCCGGAGTAAGTCAAAATTACTTCCCAAGTGCTACGCGCAGCCGGATCACTATTCATAATGTATTTTGCTGCTGAAAACATTGTTATCATCCTGACTTCAACTAGTTATTAACGGTTTGTGTAGATAAACTAGCTAATCCTTTTTTGACATCGGCAATCAAATCTTCTTCATCTTCAATTCCAACGGATAAGCGAATTAATTCGTCTTGAATTCCCTTTTTCAATCTTAATTCACGAGGAATTGCTCCATGGGTCATAATAGCTGGAATTTCAATCAAACTTTCAATTCCACCAAGACTTTCTGCCAGTGAAATCATATCCAAGTTCTCAATGAATTGTTTTGGATCTAAACCAGGTTGTAGTTCAAATGAAATCATGGCACCAAAATGTTTCATTTGCTTCTTAGCAACTTCATAACCAGCAAAATCTGGGTCCCCTGGATAATAGATTTTGGCCACCCGTGAATCGTTTTTGAGCAAGTTCACAATTGCTTCAGTATTTTCATGGTGAACACGCATCCGTGCTCCTAAAGTTTTAATTCCACGTTGTAATAACCAGCTGTCGTCAGGTCCAAGCACGCTCCCAATTGAGTTTTGCAAAAAGGCCAACTCTTCTGCAATTTGTTCGTCATTCGTAATTGCTAACCCTGCCACCAAGTCACTGTGACCGCCTAGATATTTAGTGGCCGAATGAACTACCACATCTGCCCCTAAAGCTAATGGGTTTTGGTTGTATGGAGTTGCGAAGGTATTATCAACAATTGTTTGTAATTGATGTTGCTTAGCAATTTTCGAAATTTCCTCAATATCTGCAATTTGTAATAAAGGATTAGTAGGTGTTTCAAAATAAATTGCGACCGTGTTATCTTGCACCGCTTTTTCAACGGCTGATAAGTCTTGCATATCAACGACCGTGAATTCTAAACCGAAACGTTTGAGTACTTTGTTAATCAAACGGAATGTTCCACCATAGACATCGTTACCGACAATGATGTGGTCCCCTGCTGAATACATGGAGAATGTTGCATGAATTGCGGCTGAGCCTGAAGCAAAGGCAAAGCCTGCAATCCCTTGTTCCAAATCTGCGACTAAGCTTTCTAATGCATTTCGCGTTGGGTTACCACTCCGTGAATATTCCCATTCTGGTGTGCCCCCAACTACTTTTTGATGGAAGGTTGATGCGCGATAAATGGGCATGGAAACAGCTCCGGTTGTTGCGTCTTCGCTAATTCCGCCGTGGATTAATTTTGAATTGAATTTCATGATTGTTGCCTCCGAATAATTTTTTTATTTTTGATAGATATTTTCACTTAAGTAACGTTCACTGGAATCTGGAAAAATGGTCACAATGTTGGAACCTTCTGGTAATTCTTGAGCTAACTCTAGGCTAGCTGCTAGCGCCGATCCACTGGAACTGCCGATAAACAAGCCATAATAACGGGCCATATCTCGAACTTGTTTAAATGCATCATCGTCACTAATCATTTTGATTTTATCAGGTTGGACATCTTTGAAAAATGGTGGAATAAACTCAACCCCAATTCCTTCAGTCTTATGTGAATGAGGTTGTCCACCATTCAAAATCGATCCTTCTGGTTCAACCACAGTCGTGATTAAATCAGGATACACTGACTTGAGTCCTTTGGCGGTCCCTGCAAAAGTTCCACCGCTACCAGCTCCAGCGACAAACGCATCAATTTGTAAATTGTCTAAATCAGCCAAAATTTCTGGGGCCAAGGTACGTTCATACACATCGGGATTATTTTGATTTTCAAATTGTAATGGCACAAATGAATTAGAAATGTCAGCGGCCAATTCCTTAGCTTTAGCAATTGCACCCTTAATGCCCTCGCTAGAAGGAGTATTAATAATTTCCGCTCCTAAGGCAGCCATCAACGTTTGTTTTTCAAAACTGAATTTTTCAGGTACCACTAACTTAACTGGTAATTTATATTTTTGAGCGGCCAGTGCAACCCCAATTCCAGTATTGCCAGCAGTCGGTTCAATAATCGTCGTCCCCATGTTGATATGACCTTGTTTAATACCATTTTCAACTAATGACATCCCCAACCGATCTTTAATGCTACCGCCTGGATTGAACATTTCTAGCTTAGCGTAGATTTGACTGTTATTTGGTGTTGGAACGTGGAGCTTCAGTAGTGGTGTGTGGCCAATTAATTCATAAACGTTTTTGACTAACATGTGTAACTTCCTTTCTGATTGAGGACAAAAAAAGACGCTGACTTCAGTTTTGAAGTAGCGTCTTATACGATTTATCCCGATGTAATTGAATGCTAGTTTAAATAAATTTAGGCATGACAATTAGTGGGTCGCATAAGACGCGATCCACAACAACATACTTCTAAAAATGTGTTGTTTGCTAAAGTCATTTAAAATACCTCCAATTGATTGAACTAAGATTACCCTAGTTGGGTTGTGCTTGTCAAACATTTTTTATAAAGATCTAACCAAATAGACTTCACTACAGAATCCTTTTAAGCTATTTGTCAGTCGTTTCGCCCTTGATAATTTCTCACAGACAGCAAACATTGTGGGGCCCGTACCGCTCATTTGCGCTGCGTCAGAGCCAATTTTCATCATCTTGCCCTTCAAGTGATCAATCTCTGGATATTTGGCCGCAGTGATTGGTTCTAGTACATTACCCATTGATGCAAAAATATTTTCAGCATCGCCAGAATTGATGGCCGTAACTAACTGGTCAATTTGAATATGTTGAACTGATTCATAATTAATTTGTTTCAAAATCATGGGCGTGGAAACACTAATTTTTGGTTTGGCCACGACGATTGGATAATGCGGGAAGTGTTCTATTGGGGTCACAATTTCGCCATGTCCGGTCACATGTGCCGTTTGACTATAAATACAATACGGGACATCAGAGTCAATTGTCAGCGCTAATTTGGCCAATTCTTTATAAGTTAGTCCAAGGTTCCAAATTTTATTGAGTGCCCGCAACACCGCCGCTGCATCAGAAGATCCTCCACCAAGTCCGGCAGCAACTGGAATTTGTTTAGTAATTTGAACGATTACGCCATCCGTTTGATGAAATCGCGTACGTAAAATGTGCACGGCTTGATAGGCCAAATTTCGTTGGTCGTTGGGGAGAAAACCGCTGTTGGTATATACTTTGATTTTATGAGTTTCTTGCGTTGTTTCAACACTGACATAATCCGCCAAATCGATGGAGGTCATCACCATATCCCATTCTGGCGATTTATCCGCATAGCGTCGTGGCGTATCCAATCCGAGATTGATTTTGGCCGGTGCTTTTTCAATGATTTTCAATTGGACACGCCTCCTTATTTTTGATTTGAAATTATTATACTAATTATCAATATCAACGACAATTAATTTAGTTTATTCTTCATTATACAAAAAAATCTCCATTATTTAACTAATAAAATGAAATCACTTTATTAATTAGATAAATGGAGAAGTTCAACCTACTCTACATCCTCTGTATCTTCGTCCGTATCTTGATGATCTTCAAAGTTGAAGTCAATTTCGATATTCTTGGTTAATAGATCAGTATAGCTATATGAAACCCGTTCAAAGGCGTTTTCGTCTTGATTCAAGTTTACAATGAACACAGCTGGATATGTTTCGCTCAAAACGCCGTGACGTTTTGTAATTTTTTTCCGACCTGCTTGTGCAATAACGACGACTTCATCGCCAACACGTTGGTCGAGCTCTGCTTTAATGCTAGCTATTGTTACTGGCATCCTATTCACCTCACTAAATGATACTATACGCTCATTTGGCCAGAATTGCAAATTTTACCACAACTGTTTTAAATGTGCAAGGAATTTCTATCGTAAATCTCGTGATTCCAGCGCATTTGATAGTTGAACAAATTGTTCAAGCGATAATTGTTCAGGTCGAATTTGCGAGTCAACACCAATTTCATCCAGTGCTGCTTGCATTTTTTCACGAATTTCAGGTGTTTTACCATATAAAGTTTGCAAATTATTCCAAAGACTCTTCCGACGATGTGAAAAACAACCTTTAATAAGACTAAACATCGCTTTTTCATTGGTTGGCTCGATTGGCAAGGCAACTTTGCGTGGTTCCAAAACAACAATCGCTGAATCAACATTTGGAGCTGGCACAAAGACATTACGTGAAACTTCAAAGGCAATCTTGGCATCCATTTCATATTGGACAGTCAAAGAAAGGGCTCCATATGCTTTGACCCCAGGATCAGACACAATTCGTTGAGCAACTTCTTTTTGCATCATAACTGTAATTGATGACCATTTGATTTCTGATTTCAATAACTGCATCAAAATTGGCGTCGTAATGTAATATGGTAAATTAGCGACTACTTTGATTGGTGCTGAAGGATCCGTAAATTTTGTCTGGATTAAATCAGGTAAATTGGCTTTCAACACATCTTCATTCAGAACTTGGACATTATTATATGGATCCAAGACCTCATCTAAGACATCCATCAACTGAGTATCGATTTCTAAGGCTAAAACTTCACCACCAGCAATTGCCAGTTGTTCGGTTAAAGCACCAATTCCGGGACCAATTTCAATCACATTATCTGCCGGCGTAATTCCGGCTGCTTCAACAATATTCTTCAAGACATTTAAATCCGTCAAGAAATTTTGTCCTAATGCCTTTTTAGCTCGAAGCCGATATTTTTCTAAAATCGCCCGGGTCCGGACTGGATTACCAACTGCTGGAATTTCACTCATTTTTTTCCTCCTGATTCAGTTGGTCTATCCCCGACTGAAATTGTACTTTTGTGATTTGAAATAAATTTAACCGTTTTAACATTTGCTTTCCATTGCCATAACCAATACCAAGGATTTCACCTAACCGTTCACGACGATGACGCGCATTCGTGCCGCTGGTCAAACCAGCCTGACGCAAATCCGTGACTTCTATTTCACTCGGAAATTGACCGTCGCTTTGCGTATACACGCTTTTGAGCGCCTCACGGATAACTGCGGGACTCGCATGTTCAACACCTAGACTACCACCAGAAACGGTCGGTACGCCTTCTTTTCGCTTAATAAAGGCATGTTTAACCCCTGGGATAGCCGCCGAAATCATTTTTCTGATTCGTTCACCGTTAAAATCCGGATCCGTAAAGACAATTAATCCACGTTTAACTTGCAGCAGCTTTAATTTTTCAATATCTTTAGACGACAAAGCAGACCCGTTTGTTTCAAACGTGTCTGCGTCAACTGCCTGAGCTATTCTCTTTGTATCATCCTTGCCTTCAACGACCAGGATCTCTTTTATTTTTTGCATTTTACTTCCTAAATAACTTGGTGGCATTTTCAAACGTGATATCACTAATTTCATTATTAGTCATGCCACGTAGTTCAGCAACTGCCTGGACAACAAAATGAGTAAAACCTGGTTCATTTTGCTTACCACGATATGGCGCTGGCGTTAAATATGGTGCATCAGTTTCCACTAACAATTTGTCTAATGGCGTAGCAATGACAGATTCATGAACTTCAGTAGCATTTTTAAAACTAGCAACACCACTGTAAGAGATATGCATCCCCAAATCCAAAAACTTCTTCAGCCATTCCGTCGTCCCATTAAAACTGTGCATTACGCCGCCAATATCACGAACATCCGCCGCTTTTAATATGTCATACGTATCTTCAAACGCATCACGATCATGCACTGAAATTGGTAAATGTAAGTCTTTGGCGATTTGGACTTGCCGCTTAAACGCTTCTTTTTGAACGTCATGAGGGGTTTCTTTCCAATAATAGTCCAGTCCCATCTCACCAACGGCAACCACTTCAGGGTCTGCCAATTGTTCAATTAAGATTGTTTCTTGTTCAGCAGTAAAATCCTTTGCAGATTCTGGATGCCAGCCAACAATCGCGTGAATATTATCATACTGGTGAGCGAGTTCAATTGCTCGCGCATTTAAAATCGTATCTGAACCAACGACATTCATTTCATTAACCCCGAAATGTTTTGCACGGGCCATATATGCCGGAATTTCATCCCAAAAAGCATCGTCATTTAAATGCGTATGCGTATCATAAATATTCAGTTGTTCTTCATGGTTATAAATTGCCAACTTAAATCTCCTTGTACATTTTACTCAATTTCGTGCTGAACGAGGTTTTCAGCACCTTTTTTATTTGGGCTTCAATACCTCAACCCTCTCTCCTAACTACAAATAATTTCACCCTTCTGAAGTTCGAAGGCTTTATTATTTCTTCGTTAGTGCTCGAGAGCTAACCGAGGTTTTCAGCACCATTTTATTCGGGCTTCAATACCTCAACCCTCTCTCCTAACTACAAATAATTTCACCCTTCTGAAGTTCGAAGGCTTTATTATTTCTTCGTTAGTGCTCGAGAGCTAACCGAGGTTTTCAGCACGTTTTTATTTATTTATTCTACACCGGATCCATTGACTAATGAATCAGGGACAGTGACAACAGTCACAACACCATCGTGTTCAGCTGACATAATCATGCCTTGACTCATTTCACCACGCATTTTACGTGGTTTCAAGTTAGCGACAATCAGCACTTTTTTATTCAATAACACTTCTGGTTCTGGATACCATTCAGCAATTCCAGAAAGAATTTGACGCCCGTCTTCTGATCCGTCATCTAGTTGGAACTTCAATAATTTATCGGCACCTTCAACGTGGCCAACTGCCTTAACTTGAGCGACTTTCAACTCTACCTTGTCAAAGACATCAATTCTGATAGGTTTCTTACCATCAGCATCTTCTTCGGCATTAGTTTGAGCAGCCTTCTTAGCTTCTTCCATGGCAGCACGTCCTTTTTTCTTTTCATCAGCAGTCATTTTATCTTGAATAAATGACACTTCTTGTTCAGTATCTAGGCGTGGGAAAATAGGAGTTCCCTTTTCAACAACCACCGCACCAGCTGGAAAACCATTAAAGGTTAAATCTTTAATATCTAAACTGGTATCTTTGACACCTAATTGGCGTAACATTTCAATGGGTGCATGAGTCATAGTTGGTTGTAATAAGCCAGCGATTACTCGTAAGCTCTTAGCCAAATTACCCATCACAGCAGAAAGAACATCCTTTTTGGAATCATCTTTAGCTAAAACCCATGGTTCGGTTTCATCAATATATTTATTAGCGCGAGCAATCAATTTCCAAACTGCCTTTAAAGAATCGGCAAAATGCATATCATCCATTAATTCTTTGAATTCAGCAATTACATCCGTGGCGGTCTTTTCAAGGTCAGCATCAAATTCAGTTGAAGCTGTACTATCAACTGTCACTTTACCGCCTTCATATTTGTTAATCATCGCAATTGTCCGGTTCAACAAATTACCTAAATC
Organism: Paucilactobacillus nenjiangensis; assembly: GCF_005405445.1. Lineage (GTDB taxonomy): Bacteria > Bacillota > Bacilli > Lactobacillales > Lactobacillaceae > Paucilactobacillus > Paucilactobacillus nenjiangensis. The sequence continues at coordinate 10,987 of NZ_BJEB01000021.1, read as the reverse complement.
ATTAGCTAAGTCATAATTGACTTTGTCGACGAAATCTTCTGGTGTGAAAATTCCATCATTACCATAAGGCATTGCCCGTAGTAAATAGTAACGCATGGCATCAAGGCCATAACGAGCCACTAAGGTTTCTGGGTAAATCACATTTCCCTTAGACTTCGACATCTTGCCGTCTTTCATCAAGAGCCAGCCGTGTCCAAAGACTTGTTTAGGTAATTCTAGACCAAGTGCGTGTAACATAATTGGCCAGTAAATCGTGTGGAAACGAACAATTTCTTTACCCACCATATGAGTACCAGGCCAGTATTTTTTAAACTTACTGTCGTCGTTGCTGCCATAGCCTAACGCAGTAATATAGTTAGTTAAAGCATCAATCCAGACGTAAATTACGTGCTTTGGATTACTCTTAACTTTAACACCCCAATTAAAGGTTGTCCGTGACACAGCCAAGTCTTCGAGACCGGGTTTGATAAAATTATTAATCATTTCATTCATCCGAGCTGCAGGTTGAATAAAATCAGGATGTTGTTTGTAGTAATCTAACAACCAGTCGGCATATTTACTCATCTTAAAGAAATATGACTCTTCTTTGACAAGTTCAACATCGTGACCAGAAGGAGCTTTCCCACCAATTGTCTTGCCATTTTCATCTTTGTAAACTTCAGCTAATTGAGTTTCCGTGAAATACTCTTCATCAGAAACAGAGTACCAACCTTCATATTCGCCAAGATAAATGTCACCTTGAGCTAATAATTGTTCAAAAATTTGTTGCACAGCAGCTTCATGATAATCGTCAGTTGTTCGGATAAAGTTCGTGTTTGAAATCTCCAATAACTTCCAAAGATCTTTGATACCAGCTGCCATTTCATCTACGTAAGCTTGAGGATCTTTACCGAGTTCTGCGGCCTTTTCTTCGATTTTAAGACCATGTTCATCAGTTCCTGTTAAGAACTCTACATCGTAACCCATGAGCCGCTTGAAGCGTGCCTCTGCATCACAAGCGATTGTTGTGTATGAATTACCAATATGTAATTTCCCTGATGGATAATAAATTGGTGTTGTTAAATAATATGTTGGTTTGTTGTCAGCCATATGAGGCCATCCCTTCTACTCACAGTGTGAAATTTAATAATAAGTTTAAGTATAGCAAAAATGATAAGAAAATTCGACCAGTCTTAACAGTAATAGCGCATTTAAACACGTTTTTCTGAATTATCTCGCCTCAATTTAAAATAAATCGAGTTGTTGCGGTGGCCTTGGTGCCAAATTAGCAAAATGTACATCCAGCAGTTGCTGCAATTCAAGTGCGTTCCCAGCGGCCGCGTGACCACCATTATTATTGAAAATCACACATACATCAGTGGCACCACTCGTTTGAATTTTCGTGGCTAGTTGTCGCAGTTCTTCAGTCGAATAACGATAATTGGTTCGTTCTTTGCGCCATTGCATCCCCGAGTCCTGCCAACCATGCTGATTCTGACCATGTAATCGCACAATTTTGGTTTGAGCATTCAAAATAAAGTCAGCCGAATTGGTCAATCCGCGTGGTTCATCCACAGCCACCAAATCGTACTTCAAATCAGCAAAGAATTCTTCTAGTTCCGGCAAAATGGCATCATCAAACCAAGTCATGTTTCTAAATTCAATCGAAATCGGCAAATCAGCCATCAACGACCGCAAACGCATTAGGTACTGAATATTTTCGTGAGTTGCATTAAACATCGGTGGAAATTGAAATAAGATTGTTTTTAGTTGATTGGTCGCTATCAACAACCTCATCCGCTGATTAAAATCGCGAAAAATTTGTTCACGTTCAGCTTCAGTAATCTGTTGATCCAAATCTGGATGCATTGTCATTTCCCGATTGGCCTTCACGATAAACTGAAAGCTCGTCGGCACTTGTTCAACCCAATGTAAAAAAGTCGATTCACTTGGTACTCCATAAAAAGTTGTATCAATTTCAACCACAGGAAAAACAGCGGCATATTCAGATAGCTGAACGGGCCGCTGTTCGTCATTTATTAAATTAGGATGGTCACTCCACGTGGTGAGTCCAATTGTTATCAAATTAGTTCTCCATCAATAAAATAATTTTACTTTTCGCTGTTCTGCATCAGTTAAGTCACCGTCTAGTTGTTCGGCTAACTCACGACCAGAACGGCGATAACTACGCTGCAATAATGATAGGCATAAATTTATCACTGATACCAAAATGACGATAATCAGTGCATTACTTTGTGTAAATTCTCTTCCAAAGAAAGTCATCACATCCCCTGAAATCAAGATACAATACGTTAGGTAAATAAAGAAAAAGTCCGATACAACTTGTATGCTCTTAACTAATAGTAGCTGATTAGCTAATCTGTTAATTGATCCAATAATAGTTTCTCGTGACATAATTATCACCTCTTACTCTTATTGTAACGATTTCAAGCAAATAGTTAAAGTATTTCACACAGTCAAATCATTGAAAAATTCGACTGCATCCTGTTGCACCATCGTAAATGGAAAGCTAAATTGTAGCGGCTGCTGGTTTACGGCCACGACTTGCGCACTCCGATTCCGATAATCCAATAAACCCGCAAATGGATAAACCCGCATCGACGTACCGACAATCACCACCAAATCTGCTTCTTGCAAATAATCTAGCGATTGTTGAATATTATTTTGATTAATTCCTTCGTCGTACAACACGACATCTGGACGTAATGGGCCACCACAACCTTGGTGAATCCGGCTCGTTAAATAGTCATGCCAATCAACTGACTGGTGACATTTTTCGCAATAGACGTTAAACAAATTACCATGAAAATCGACCAGATTTTCAGTTCCGGCAACTTCATATAAATTATCAATATTTTGCGTAATCACTGCTGCTTTCCCTTGTTGCGTTAATTGTGCCTGTTTGGTATGAATAATATTTGGCTTTGCTTCAGGGAAATATAAGTTGTCCTTGGCGAATTGATAAAAGCCATCTGGGTCAGATTCAAAATAGCGATGGCTCAAATAATATTCCGCATTTTTATCCTTAGTATACAAACCATTTGCCGAACGAAAGTCGGGAATGCCTGACGCCGTTGAAACTCCGGCACCTGTTAAAAAGATAATCTGTTTTGCGTTGTCAAATAGTTGTTGAATTTGCTGTTCCACAACAATCACTTCCTTACGATATAAGGGACATTCAATTCATCTAATAATTCTTGTACGGTTTTATCATACATCTTTTTAAAGAAAACATCTGAGTCTTTCTTGGGTGGATTTACGACAAACGAATTTTGTCGATCACTCCGCTGTAACGCAATATAAGCTTTTTCGCCAGTTTCTTTGTTAGTCATTTCTGAATGAAATACTTCAAATAACTGCCGTGTGTCCAACCGTAATTGGCGTTCACTTAACACGGTTGATAGCGTCGTAAATTCAGTTGTATGCAATGCTGGTAGACCCCATTGATTCAGCTTAACATCAAATTGTTTGAACAGTTTCACAATTGCCCGACGCATCGTAAATGGTGAATCAATTGGCTTAACCATCAAATCCGCATACATTTCTTGGGCAGCTTTGTAAGCCACTGGATAAAGTTCCCGCAAATGCGCATCAACCGTCGATACGTGGTCGCCCATAAATACTAGCGTATCCAATAAGGTCAACAATCGTAGTGTACGCTCATCATCAGGTTCAGCCGTTTCAGGTGTGAGCGTGGCATCCACTCCTTTGATATATAATGCTTCAATTTGGTCGTCAATCAGCCCATGTTTCCGTTGTTCATCTACCACAATCACATGCATCGCCACGTCATACAAATCAGTCGCCATAATCATCAATTGTTCGTCTAATCGTTCATCCCCAAATGACACTTGAAAGAATATCTGGGGAAAACCTTGCATAATCATCATCAAATGCAGTAGTTCATGTGACGCCGTGTAATCTGGTGCAGTGATATCAGTCACCGTAATTTCAATTCCGCCTTGTAAAGACTCTTGTTGAGCTTGGTCATGGCGGATATAACCAACTTTTTCATCCCCAAAATGGACTAAGACCACTCCGGGATACATTTGATTAACTTGATCTAATAATTCTTGTGTTGTTTGGTTTAATTCAGTTGCCATCATTGTTTTCCTCTCATAACTGCTAATTCTTGAATTGCGATTTGTTGGTCTACTCTAGTCAACTTGCTCAGCCGCTCAACTAATGGATTCACTTCTGTGGCTTGAGCGCCAATTTGGATGGCCAATGCACGATATTGTAGACGCATGTGACCAGCTTGAATTCCTTCACTAGCCAACGCTTTTAACGCCGCCAAATTTTGAGATAATCCAACACTGGCAATCACTTGAGCTAACTCTGAAGCAGTCTTAACTTTTGAAATTGTCTGATTTAATTTAACTGTAGGCACGATGCCAATTGACCCGCCTACAACACCAACGGGTAATGGTAATGTGATGGTGCCGAATAGTTTCTTATCCCTCACGGCCCATTTAGCTAGACCTCGATACTGTCCATTCTGCGCTGCATATGCGTGGGCTCCACTTTCAATCGCACGCCAATCATTGCCAGATGCAATCACTGCCGCGTCGATACCATTCATGATACCTTTATTGTGGGTCGTCGCACGGTATGGGTCGATTTGAGCTAAATGACTCAGCTTAGCAATTTGTTTAGCAACTGTGCTTCCATTTTCACCCAAGTTTGCAACCGGAATCTCACAGGTGGCTGTTTGTAAACTTTCGGTCGCCAAATTGGTTAGGATTGCGGTTACTACTTCATAACCTTGATTGAGCAGCCATGCCTTAACGGCTTCGCTCATCGTATTCACAACGTTGGCTCCCATGGCCTCACCAACATCAATCAATATCTCTAACGACACAAACTCGTCTAACTGTCGAATTCGTAGCGACTTCGCCCCAGCTCCACGTGCTAGCATCGATGGATGAGCATCGTTAGCAACTTTTATCAGTTCAGTTTGATGGGCTAATAACCAAGTTTTGGTTTGTTCAAAATCATCGATATTTTCCAAAACAATTTGGCCAATCATTTGTCGTGATGAAGTTGGCGCCACAAAGCCACCGCTTTGACTGACAATCTTAGCAGCATGACTAGCCGCTGCAATCACGGACGGTTCCTCAGTCACCATTGGTACGGTACATTCACGCCCATTAATCACAAAATTAAGGGCCACCCCTTCTGGTATTTCAAAATTGGTGAGATAATTTTCAATCATCTGAGAACTCCAAAAAGAAGTGTGCGCCTGTAACTGCTCCACTTCTTCCTGAGATAAATTTAATTGTTGTTGAATTAATTGTTGTCGTTGCGCGACAGACAATTTATAAAATCCACTTTGCCAAGCAGCCATTTAACTACCTCGAACTACTTCTTGCCAGCTGAATCTTCACTACCTTGAATGTACTCAGCAATGACACCTTCACGGACACCACTTTCGGAGAAAATGACGCGGCCATCACTGTTGCGTTGTAACAAACTAACTAACGGTAGCATTCCACCAATAATAATATCCGCACGGTCTGGTTCCAAACCAGAAATCTTTTTCCGCTGTGCTAAATTTTTATTTAATAATTCACGATAAGTCGCATAGACAGCTCGAGCTGATAATTGATACCCATGAATGCTCCCGCGACCTTGGCGTTTGTAATTACGACTCATCCGAGCTAAGGTCCGGTTGGCTCCGCCCAATAACACGATTGGAACGTGACTAGCATACTTTAACCACGGAATCTTGGTCAGCCGTTCATTAACCGAAACCTGTGCTTTAAACAAATCTGCAGCTTTAACATAGCCACCGAGATGAAATTGCTCTGATAAGTTCACGGCCCCAATTGGGATTGAAATTAAATTTCGAGCCTTTTTATGTTGCACCAAAATTAATTCGACACTGGCACCACCAGTATCTAAAATTAAGCAATGATCCATTTCTAATGTTCGAACTACACCAAGGTAATCATAATAAGCTTCCTTGGCACCAGTAATAACTTGTAAATCGATACCGGTTTCTTTTTTGACACGCACTAAAAATTCTTTTTGGTTCTTCGCTTGTCTCACTGCAGCAGTGGTAATTGCCCGGACTGTCAAATTGGGCAATCCGACGTACAGTTTGGTAAATCTTTTTAACGCAGTAATCGTGCGATCCATAGCTGCAGGCTGCAGCATTTTTTCTCGTCCCATACCTTCTGAAATACGCGAATCTTCTTTCACGCGTTTCACTTCACGGTATGTACCATCGGCTTGAATTTCCGTAATCGCCATTCTAACAGAGTTGGAACCCAAGTCGACAATCGCTAGATTCTCCAAAGTTTCACCTCCCGTTATTTTGTTTTATTTTCTCTCATAATAAATTCTCTTATATCATACCATTTCACACCGCAATGCACACAAAAAAAATCACATTAAATTGTATTTATGCAAAGAAATTTATGTAAAAAAAGTCGTGATGTAATTTATTTTCATTTACATCACGACCAAGGAGAGCTTATTTAAATTTGTGAGGCGTACTTTCAAAATTGTTTCTAAAACGTGCTTTAGTAATCAGACATCTCCGAATTACTGCAGCGTTCAATTTTGAAAACGTGCCTTAACCATCATTTCTCTCACCTAGCTACGATTATTTCGATTACTTAGCCCGTAATCATTCAATAATCTAGGCTATTGCTCGAGCAATTACCGATGGTTTCAGCACTCTATTTGAAATAATTGATTCCCATTGCATCTTGAACTTCTTCAAGTGTTTGGTTAGCGATAATATTGGCTTTTTCTGAGCCTTCGCGAAGGACTTGATAGACATAGTCCATATTTTGTTCGTATTGAGCACGGCGTTCACGAATTGGTGACAATACACCTTCGAGAACTTCATTTAAGTAACGCTTAATTTTGACGTCACCTAATCCACCAGCTTGATATTGATCCTTTAATTCAGCAACTTTAGCTTTGTCCGTATCAAAAATATCAAGATAAGTAAACACGGTGTTCCCTTCAATGTGACCTGGATCGCTGACTTGTATGTGCAATGGATCAGTATACATTGACATCACTTTCTTTGAAACAGTGTCCGCATCGTCTGACAAGTAAATGGCATTGTTCAGTGACTTACTCATTTTGGCATTACCATCTAGCCCTGGAATGCGTCCTTGTCCCTTCGTTGGGAAGTATCCTTCAGGTTCAACCAAAATATCTTGGTTATAAGTACGATTAAATGAACGCACAATTTCGCGGGTCTGTTCCAGCATTGGTTCTTGATCATCACCGACTGGCACTGTATCTGCCTTAAATGCTGTAATATCAGCAGCTTGACTGACTGGATAAATAAAGAAACCAGCAGGTACACTTTCGCCAAAACCTTTTTGAGCGATTTCTGATTTAACCGTTGGATTACGATTCAAACGAGCAACTGAAACTAGATTTAAATAATGCATTGTTAATTCGCTCAATGCAGGAATTTGTGATTGAACTAATATCGTAGATTTTTGAGGATCAATCCCGACAGCTAAATAGTCTAGCGCAACTTGTGTAAGACTGTTACGAATTTTTTCGGGATCACGGGCATTGTCAGTCAGTGCTTGTTGGTCAGCAATCATGATAAACGTGTCGTAATCACCTGAGTTTTGCAGTTCAACACGGTTCTTTAATGAACCAACGTAGTGACCAATATGTAGCTTACCTGTGGGACGATCACCTGTTAAAATAACTTTTTTTGTCATAATTTTCTCCTTTTTATACGAAAAACGCCCCATTGCAAGATTGCAATAGGACGCCATTCGCGCGGTACCACCTAATTTGTAGTCATCTGACTACCACTTTACCCTTACGGCGGGCAACCATTTAACCAATTCGCGTTTTGGAAGTTCTCACACCAAATCAACTTCTCGCTGGACTCACGCTACTAAATTCAATATTAATTTTACTGATTTATCAGTCAAATGTAAAGCAATTTTCTAAGCTCAAAACTTGTTTTAATCAAGAAAACAGCATACAATTAATAGACTTATTTAAACGGAGGTTCTTTTGTGACTGAAAATAATGAACGACAACAAGAACAAAAACGAGTAGATTTCGTTATTGAACAAATCGATGATCAAATCAACGAAGCCAAAGCAGCGGTTGAAACGGCCCATAATGAAACTCGAGCCGTTGAAAAAAACTATAGTGCGAACGCTTCGGTCAACTTGTATGAAATTGATGATGCGATGGACACGAATGTTCAAATCCAACAACAACGACAATTGGTGGCCCGGACAGTTGAAAATGAAACGATTTTAAAACGCCAATTAACCACGCTACAAGAATTACAAGGTTCACCCTATTTTGGAAGAATTGATATTAAAGACGACGGTGATTTCGAGACTGAATCGCTTTACATTGGTGTGGCCTCATTAATGGATAATGATCAAACCGATTTCTTAATTTATGATTGGCGCGCACCAATCTCTGGAATCTATTATAACGGCTCATTAGGCAAGGTTAAATATCCAACCCCCAATGGTCCGCAAAAAACAGAACTGACCAAAAAACGGCAATTTACCATTAACGATGGCAAAATTACCAACATGTTTGATACTAACGACACCGTTGGCGATGAGATGTTGCAAGCTGCGTTAGGTTCACAAAATGACCAATTGATGCAAAATATCGTGGCCACGATTCAAAAGGAACAAAATGACATTATTCGTGATACGACTAGTGATTTACTACTCGTGCATGGTGCTGCCGGGAGTGGCAAAACTTCTGCCATTTTGCAACGAATTGCTTATTTACTTTATCATAGCCGTGCATCATTAAATGCCGACCAAATCGTGCTTTTCTCACCCAATCGATTGTTTAGTCATTACATTTCTGAAGTGTTACCTAGTTTAGGTGAACGTAACATGCGCCAAGTCACCTTTGCTGAATTTTTAACACGGAGATTTGAAGGACTCACAGTCGAGACGTTATTTGAACAATACGAGGCACAGCATGGTACTCCATCAGCCGTCCAGGAATATTTAGAAAGTCCGCAAGTTATGCAACAGGTCGAAGCTTATACAGCCCAGTTAACAGCTGAAAACATTGAATTCATTGAAATTCAATTCGAAGGTCAACCTTTCTTCCATGAAAGTCATATTCGCCAAACTTTTGCGACTAATCCTGAAAATATGAGTATCGCTGATAAAATTTTGGCCACCAAAAATGCGCTGATTAAAGAACTGAAATTGCGAATTAAGGAAGCTGCCACGGCAACGTGGATTCAAGATGAATTAGAACAACTCCCCACTGATCAATTACGCGATTTGTACGGTGACCGTCAATCGGATGATTTCGATTATGAAGATGAACAACTAGAATATTTAGGTAATCGATGGGCAACCAATCGATTACGCGTCGTCTACGATGCTATTTATAATAATCATTTTATCGATAGTTACTCGCAATATCGTGAATTTTTAGATCAGTTAAATGTTGCTGGTATTGATTTTAGCCAGGCTATTTCAGATTATGATCACGCAATTGAATTCCACCAAATGCCATTTGAACACTGCGCACCTGCGTTATATTTACGCGATTTAATCACAGGTTCGGGGCAAAATCGTCAACTTGAATATGTATTTATTGATGAAATGCAGGACTACTCGGTCGCCGCATTAATATATCTAAAGCACATTTTCCCTAAAGCAAAATTCACGGTTCTGGGTGATAGTGAACAAGCACTCTACTCTGATATCGAAGAACCTGAAGTGTTGTTATCACGCTTAAGTCAATCACTGAATGCAAAACGAACCAACTTAATTTCGTTGAATCGCAGTTATCGTTCAACAACTGAAATTACTAATTTTGCTAAATCTATGTTACCGGATGGAGAAAAAATCATTCCATTCAGTCGCCATGGTGAATTACCTAAAGCGATTGAAACACGTGATGAAGTGGCCTTTAATCAGCAACTGAGCCAAGAAGTCTCACGCTTGGCCGGCAAATACGATACCATTGCTATCTTAACTCGGACAATGGATCAAGCAAACCAAGCTTATCGTCAGTTACGACATCTTCAAGGCACTAAATTACTCACTGCAAATGACCGAGTGCTCCCAACTGGGATTTTAGTAATGCCAATCTACCTAGCTAAGGGATTGGAATTTGATGCTGTTATTGCGTATGATGCTTCTAAAAATAATTATCCTGATGCACATTCTGCGGGTATTTTATACACCATCTCATCTAGAGCCATGCACGAATTGACCTTAATTAGCTTAGGTTCACTTAGTCCCATCGTGGCAAATCATCGTTCATTAATTTCTGAACAGTAAAAAAGGCATCCCTGAAGTGAACCCCCGAGATTGTTGTCCAATCTCGGGGGTTCACTTCAGACTGGATGCTTTTTTAGTCAATAAAATCGGAATAGTGCATTGACTGTGTTTGATTATCACTGCCAGTTTCTGGAGAAGTTGACAGATAGTGAATCGTTTATGTTTTGTGCTTGTTTGGGGTTTCCAATTCATGCACCGTCCCAATTACATCGTCATGGATTACATTTTGCTTTGCTGTAACCATGTCAATCCCTTGATTGATTAAAAGTATCGTTGCAATTGTGATTGTGACAAATAGAATTATTTTTTTCATTTGAATCACTCTCCTCAATTCGATAACAAATTTCTTATTTTTTCTATCATGATTATATATGATGTCTTTATATTATGCAAACGATAAGATATCTATATTTACTCGATTTATCAATAATTAAGGTGACTTTAGCGATTAAATTAGGATTTATTTACGTAAAAGTGCCAAAAATAATATTATTTCTGGATTGGTATTTATCGTAGTATAATATATATTATTAGAATATTTTACACTATTACATTAATTTTAGTCACAAAAAACTCTCTGAGGATGTCGCTACGCTCCATTCCTCGTAACCATATCAAGAAATAAAACTCCCCTCAAGATTTATAATAATCTTGAGGGCAGTTTTTTGTTGTTCATCGTGTGTTTATTGGTACCTCGCAGTCCGTAC
>NZ_BJEB01000020.1 GCF_005405445.1 Paucilactobacillus nenjiangensis | reverse complement strand
ATCTTGAGGGCAGTTTTATTTCTTGATATGGTTACGAGGAATGGAGCGTAGCGACATCCTCAGAGAGTTTTTTGTACTGACATTTTGTAGAACCAGATTTATTGCATTAAATGTGAGAAATCTAGCTCTCTATTACCGGTAGTGTACGACAAAAAGTAACATATCGGCTGATATCAAGTTATTACGTGACACTAAGCCATAAATAATTCATAAAATCTTACACAAATGTACCTAAATTTGTCCGTATAAAGACATAACGTATTTGTTATGATATTCGTTATGAAAAAAGCAGAGAAGAAATTTTTAAAAGCAATTATTGGTGTGGTTGGTATTTTACTGATTGCAATTATCGGGTATCAGTATGTCCATACCAGCAAAGCATCATCGGGTGGGACCGCTCAAACTGAAACACAAAAAGAAGTAGCCAAACGACAAAAAATTATTAAAGAAAATTTGACCAACTATTTAAAAACGGTCACTGATGATGGCACGGTTAGCGTTAGTTTTTATAACCTTGGTGCAACGAGTGGTAGCACTGCAGCTAAATCAAAATATGCAGATGTTTATAAAAAAGGTGAATTGCAGGTTGAGTCAAATGCACATACGGCTCAAACGACAGCCAGCACTTACAAGCTATTTATCACGGCGTATTTAATGCAACAAAAGCTTAATGGAAATTTCACTTGGAATAGCACGAATGAAGATGGCTTTTACCGCATGATTGTGAATAGTGAAAATGACTTTGCTGAAGAACAATTGCAAAAATATGGCATGAGTAAAATCAACAAATTTATTAGCAATCAGGGCTGGTATTCACCAGTTTTCCAAACAGATGAGAATGCCACCTCGACAAGTTATAGCTTACAATTAGAAGCCGGAACTGGTTCATTCTCCAATGCTAGTGATCGAGCTAAAATTTTGAAGTTAATGGGTAAACAAATTTATCGAACTGGTATTCCAGCAGGTGTTGCTGCGGCAGACAAAGGTACCACCGTGGCAGATAAAGTTGGTTTCTTGGATGATACCAATAACTATGCTGCAATTGTTACGATGCCAAATGGGCAAAAATATATTCTAGTGATCATGACGCATGGCCATAATCAAAGTGGTTTTAGCGGATTCCCAAAGATTACGAAAATTGCCAAGAAAGTGCAACAAATTGTGTATGGTGCTGATGCTGTAACCAAATTGGAAGACTATTCAAACTAGCCATAAATCAGCTTTCATGAGTTCAATTTGAATTGGATTATCGCTTGTAATATAATTCGAATTAATAGGAACTACTCGTGAAGGGATTGACAGCAATCGGCCATGATTGATTATGTGATCGAATTTGGTAAAAATTCATTTATAGATGAACCATTGAATGACATTGACGCAGTTGTGTTGTCACAATTGGCGTACATGGATTTTGCGTACTTACAAACGGAAAAGATTACATCGATTGCGCAAATGAATGAACGACAAATTCAGACAGTGATTGAAAACACTTGGCGTGCTAATCAAAATGCTGAACTGTTACGAGTGATGCAGCGAAGTGTCCGCTTTGGTAGCCTAAATTGGCATGATTGGGTTGAACGACAAGACATTGAGGCGGAAGAGCAATTTAGTGCCGTCACTTTTGACTTGTTAACAAACTTGTCATTTATCGCTTATCGCGGGACGACAGCCACACTGACAGATTGGAAGGAAGATTTTAATCTAACCTTCATGCCAGAAATTCCATCACAGCAAGCAGCACTCAAATACTATCAAAAAATGCATCGACATTATCCTGGAAAATATTATTTAGGTGGGCATTCTAAAGGTGGTAACTTAGCTGTTTATACACTGGTGCACAGTCATGCATCTCGCCGAGAGGACATTTTAGCTGCCTATAGTGTGGATGGCCCCGGTTTGAATGAAACAATCCCGGATTATTGTATTGATCGAGTCCACAAATTGATTCCCGAAGCCTCTGTCATCGGCTTGTTGTTGGAACCCGAATCAAGTTATCAAGTGGTACAGTCAGATAGCTTCGGGTTTAACCAACATGATCCGCATTCATGGGCCACACGAGGGCATGAATTTGTCTTAGCCACTAGTACGACTTCTTTATCCAAGTACACCCAGGCATCAATCACTCGATGGTTAGAGAGCATTGACGATGCGACACGGGGTGAATTCTTGAATTCAATTTTTGACTTATTTGAGGCCACTGATGATGACCGTCTCAGTGAATTAGCAAAGAATTGGCCAGTCAATTTTAGAATCATGATGAAAGCCATTTCTGATTCGAATCCTGAGACACGTCAGCGATGGAAAGATGTCACGGACAAACTATTTGGAGCAATGACGGATGAGGCCAAGTTACGAGTGACTAGTCGCTGGCAACAATCGATTGCGTCCATACCCAAACTAAATGTGCCACAGCCGTCAAAATTACTAATTGAAAAATTAAAACAGACTGAAAATAAAAAATCTCAGAAATATTTCTGAGATTTTTTCGTCTAAAATTTATTCGCCTAAAGTAGGATCTGAATCAAAATCGTCTACGATTTCAAAGAAAACATCGGCATTAGCTTTGATTAATTTAGCTACTGGGCATTCGTCTAAAGCGGCATCAACCACGCCAGAAGCAGTCGATTTGTCTAAAGTATCAAATTTGATTTGAGCATGCACAACAAATTTGTAGCCAACCGCGTCTTTGACGATATCAACGGTGGTACGAATCGTACTTTCTTGAGGTAACTTTTTACGTTCTTCAACTAAGCGAATCGTACCGTTAAAACAGGTGCTGACTGCAAAACCAATGAATTGTTCTGGGTTGGTTCCAGGGGCGTCCATTAATGAGCTGCTAACTCCTAAAGTTAAGCCTTCGTTGCCTTCAACATAGGTAGTTCCGGTTAATCCATCATGATTCATAACATGTGTACTATATAATGATTTCTCTGCCATAAAATAGCTCCCTTTCTTGTATACGCTTTCAAAAGTTCGAGTATAATATATTTTTATTTTGGATAACACGAATAAGCCTTATAACATAATTGGTATTTTTAACAAAAAAACGATAATCCTCAAATTGAGAATTACCGTTTCAAAGATGCCTAATCTAGTGTTGAATAATTGTAATGATTAACATAAAGATCGAGGCGACTGGGGTCATTACATCAAACAAGAAATGGGTGGTGATACTAACCCAGATATTTTTGCTATACAGATAAAGTAATGAGAACCAAGCACCCATCATCATATAGGGAATCATTTCAACAACGTTACCGTTGAAGTTATTCCAGTGAATCAAGCCAAAGAAAATCGCGGAGAAGAAAAACATCAGGACGGTCACGGCGCCACGGCCCTTAAATTGATAGAACAGCGCATGACGAGCAATAATTTCTTCCGTAAATGGGGCCATCAAAGCTGCCAAACTAGCGATTGCCGTGATTAATGCCATCCGGACTGTAGTGGTTCCAGTTGAGTCACCACTAGCACCGCCTGCAGTAGCGCCAAACAGCATCTGGGTCAGGAACCGTGTTCCATAGAGAATAACTGGCGCGGCCACTAACCCAATAATTGCAGTTAATAGATTCCGCCAAATATGTTCCTTGAATAACTTCCAGTCTCTTTTCAAAACATCGTGATAAAGAAAAATTGCTAATGAGAAACCAGTAAAGAAAAGTAGGGTAACGATAATTACCCGAATGAGTTGATCGTCGATAACTTTAACGACATTCCCCAAGATTAATTCAATTGGAATAATAAGAAAGGCCACTAACGTTTTGGCTTTGGAAATTTCCATTTTTCCATTGTTCATAATTACAACACTCCCATCTATTGTAGTCTTATGTACTACCAAATATTATCAGTCATCTCTTAACAACACAAATTTTAAGCCATAACGTGCCGGAATTGCACCTAATAAGCTCATTTAGTGTCAGTATAAAAAATAAACTACTAATAGAGTATTATATTCTTTTATAAAATAGGGCAACTTATGATAAAATGCCATTGAAAGCGAGTTATATACATAAATTGGGGGGAGTGAAAAGTATGCGACGACAATATCTTAATTGGATTAGCTTGGCCATGTTGTTATTGGCCATTTTAGGGTTTATTTTCTTGGGTCCATTACAGTACGCAAAGCCAAAAATTGATACTGATTATAATAAGTACTACAGTGCGTTCAGCTTGAAAAATTTGCGCAAAGATTTGAATGAATATTCTAAATTGGTCGCTGCTTCGTTGGATTACTATGGCCAAAATCATCAGGCAAAATCATATGTAATCAATTGTGTAACTGATACGAATGACAATGACAGTGATGCGTAAGGGACTTTTGTGGTACCTGCATTAGATGAGGCCAATACTTTGGCGACAAACAATGCCGGGTCAAAAAATACAAATCAAGTCATTACCTCGAATTTCATGACGCCGCAAGGAGTAGCGGTGACACCGAAGTATATTATTACTTCGTCGTATGACCATGAATATCGTGGAGCATCAATTTTGAGTATCATTGATCGTTCAACGGGTAAACATTTGAAAAATGTGATTTTGCAAGGTCGTCCGCATGTAGGTGGTGTTGCCTACGAGGCTGACAAAAATCTATTATGGGTTTGTGGCTCGTCTGGAAAAGAAGCAGCTTTGATTGCTATCAAGATGGATGATATTGATAGTTATGATTTTGCCAAGAGTAACAATGCAATTAACTATACCCATGTGGCTTTATTGCCGGGAATTGCTAAAGCATCGACTGTTGCTTACCGTGATGGACAGCTGTGGGTCGGATTTTTCAGCGTGACTGGCGATAGTACCGTGCAACGTTTTGATGTTGATAAAGTCTTGAGTGGCCGTAACAGCATTAAAAATGTATCTGGTGGAAGTTTACTGGGTAATGATGTGCGTGAACAGCTTTCACAGCAGTCAATTGGTAAAATTCAAGGGTTCTCATTTTATAAGAACTTGATGTATATTTCCCAATCATACGGTTCTGGCGATTCGGAAATTTACGTTTACAAAATTGATAGTAATAAACGTCGATTCACTAAAAATGATGCCGAAGCAGTTATTAAAATACCTTCACATCTGGAACAAATCACGATTGATGGTAACCGAATGTACGCAATTTTCGAATCTAGTGCACGGTCCTATAAGACACATGAACAAACAAGAATTGGACGGGTAGTTTCATTTGATGTTTCTAAGCTGCCACCATTAGAGAAGTAAGGGGGGATTGAAATGAATGATTTAAGAAATCGACTGACGAATTTAAATAATTGGTTTTACTTTGGGAGTCTCAGCTTATTTCTGTTGATGCTGGTTACGACTAATAATCCATTAGCTAAGCACTTTCAACTCAGTTTCGTGAACTTATCTTACTCCAAGAATGCAACAATTTTGGGTGCGGTGGCCATGAACTTGGCATTTGTTATCGTCTTACTAGTTGCGGTTCACTACGCAAAAATTTTCCAAGGGCAACGAATTTTTCATGTTCCATCATTCCTGTCAATCCTTGAAATGATTGGGGTCATGATTGTTGTCACGTTTGCGATTATCGCAGTGTCCATTTGGATTTATATTCATACTTCGGAAGGAGAAATCTTTGCTTTCGTGGCACAGGTCAACGCGGATACCTTCGCTTCGACTTACTTTTTCACTCTTCAATTTTCAACATCGACGTAACTATTGGACCAGTACCATTATTGTTTTATGGGCAGAATGGCTGACCTTTGCCATCATGTTGCTGCCATTGTTAAATGCAGATTAATCCGAATTCAAATGACGCGATTTTGGCGTCATTTTTGTTGAGTTAAAAATAGTTTCAAGTCTGCTTGAAATCAGCTATAATGGTACGCGACGTTTAAAATGAAATTTAAAGGAGATTTATAATGACTTTACCTCAACTTGACTTAGCAAATGCTAAGGGACCAAAGGCTACAATTAAAACTAATCTTGGTGATATTACCGTTCAATTGTTCCCAGAACAAGCACCTAAAACGGTTGAAAACTTCACAACATTAGCTAAACAAGGCTACTATGATGGTGTTATTTTCCATCGTGTCATTGAAGACTTTATGATCCAAGGTGGCGATCCTACAGGCACTGGTATGGGTGGCGAAAGTGCTTTTGGCGATTCTTTTGAAGATGAATTTTCACAAGAATTATTCAACATCAATGGCGCTCTTTCGATGGCCAATGCTGGACCAAATACCAACGGTAGCCAATTCTTTATCGTTTCAAACAAGAGTGTTCAACCTGGAACTGATGAACAAATGCGTGAAGCTGGTTATCCAGAAGAAATCATCGAACCATACATGAATGGTGGAACTCCATGGCTTGATTTCCGTCACACTGTGTTTGGACAAGTGATCGATGGTAAAGATGTGATTGATAAAATTGAAGCAGTTGAACGTGACATGTCTGATAAGCCTCTAGAAGACGTTATTATGTCAACAGTTGAAATTTCAGAATAATAAAAATAGAAGTAACTTTGCAAATTTGCGAGGTTACTTCTATTTTTTTGTTGATTAAACGAGTTGTTCAGCACTTATTCTTTAATGGCTTCTCTTATCAACTTGCTCCACTTAATTAGCACTCATTATTATCCAAGTTCATGATAACAATGAGTGCCTATTAATGTTCACAAGTTCCCGTGAATCTCAGCACTACTCATTAACGGCATCTCTTATCAACTTCGTCACTTTACTAAAATAATCAACCATTGTCATAGTACGACAACAATTTATTATTCTTCGTAAATGCTCCGAAGCTGCCCGATAAGTTCAGCACTATTTTTAACGGCTTCCCAACTCAATCAACTCACCTAACTACAACAGACAAACAATTCAAAGACCGAATTATCTG